>JBQTKE010000089.1:0-18441 GCA_052386435.1 Myxococcaceae bacterium | reverse complement strand
GGTTCGGGGTGGTCAATTCGCCGGCCCGGTGATCCGCCTTCGCTGGATCACGGCGCTGTAATCCTGTGTATGCCATTGAAATTCAAGCATTTCTTCAACTTGACGGCCAAGGAGGCCAAACGTATCTTCGGTTCGTGGTGGCAAGAAGTGGTAAGCAGCGGATCGCAGCTCCCAGTTCCTCCCAATCAGTGGCTTAAGCAGCGCGGCGGAGTGGTCATCCCGTGTTCCGAGGCGTCTACGAGCACCAGATCGACGCGAAGGGGCGAACGAGCCTCCCGGCGAAGCTCCGCGACACGCTCGTGGGCACCTACGACGAACGGCTGATCGTGACGACCGCTTTGGATCCGTGCCTCCACGCGTATCCGGTTCGCGAGTGGGAGCAGCTGGAGAACGCGCTGGCCAAGCGCAATCCGATGGAGCCGGGCGTGAAGACGCTGATGCGGCTCTACGTGGCCAGCGCGCAGGAAGTGCCGGTGGACAAGTTGGGGCGCGTGCTCATCCCGCCCTCGCTGCGATCCCACGCGGGCCTGGAGAAGGACGTGGTCTGGGCCGGAATGGTGAAGCTGATCGAGGTCTGGTCAGCGGATGGCTGGAAGAAGGCGCAGGAAGACGCGCGCACTGAGGCGGATTCCGCCGACGTGATGCGCGTGCTCACGGAGTTGAGACAGCAGTAGGGAGTGGGGTTTCAACACATGATTTCGATGGCGACAGAGTTGGAAGCGGGGCTCTTTCCTTCACGCGAATGGGCGCAGGTGCAGACGGTCACGTTGGACGGTGAGCTCACCTCCAGCGTGCTCTATGACTTGCAGGAGGAGCTCTTTCGGTTGGCGCACCGAGGACAGTTCCACGTGGTGTTGGACTTCTCCAACGTGAGCCATGTGGACTACCGCGGCGTGCGTCCGTTGATCTCGCGCGCGGAGCTGTTCCGCAGAGCGGGTGGGGACGTGAAGCTGGCGTCGCTCTCTTCTTACCTGCAGGCGATCTTCCGCGCCGCGGGAGCGCATTCGGCGTTCGAGCTCTACGACTCTCCACACGAAGCGGCGCTCGCGTTCGCGCCCCCGGCGGATCGGTAGTTGGCCTTTGTTCACCAGACCGTCCTCCTCAAGGAGGCGGTTGAGGTTCTGAAGCCAGGAGCGGGCAAGGTGATCGTGGACGGCACATTGGGCGGTGGAGGTCACTCCGAGGCGTTGCTCGCCGCGGGTGCCACCGTCGTGGGCGTGGATCGGGATCCGATCGCGCTCGCTGCCGCCACGGCGCGGCTCGCCTCGGCAGGTGAGCGATTTACCGCCGTGAAAGGGAACTACGCGGAGATTCCTATTCTCCTGCGTGATCGCCTGCCGGTCGATGGGTTGCTTTTGGATCTGGGCGTTTCCTCGCCACAGTTCGACGAAGCGTCGCGCGGGTTCTCCTTCTCTAAAGACGGCCCGCTCGACATGCGGATGTCGGATCAGGGCGAGACCGCGGCGGAGCTGATTGAATCCTCCGACGAAAAGTCACTGGCCGACTTCATCTACCAATACGGAGAGGAATCCTTCTCCCGGCAGATCGCGCGCGAGCTGAAGAAGACGCCGCCGAAGACCACGTTCGAGGCCGCGGAGGTCGTCAAGCGCGCGGTTCCGCGCAAGGCGTGGCCGAACAAGCTTCACGTGGCGACCAAGACGTTCCAGGCGCTGCGCATCGCGGTGAATGACGAGCTTGGGAGTCTGGAGACGATCCTCAAGGCGCTGCACTCACTCTTAAAGGTCGGCGGGCGCGCCGCGATCATCTCGTTTCATTCTTTAGAAGACCGGGCGGTGAAGGCGGTGTTTCGCGCGCTCGAAGGTGAGTGCAACTGCCCGCCCGGACTCCCCATCTGCGCCTGCGGCATGAAGGGCGACTTCAAGGTTCTGACGAAGAAGGCGATCGCTGCGGGCGATGCCGAGCTGGAAGCAAACCCCAGGTCGCGCAGTGCACACCTGCGCGCGGTGGAGCGGCTTCAATGATGACGCGCACGGTGGCCAGCGGTGGTAGGGACCTCAGCCTTCTGGCGGTGTTGATCCGCCTGGGGCCGCCCGCGGTGATCGCGCTCGCGTTTGCCGCCGCGGGGATCGTTCACGTCTGCTCGCGCGTTCTTGTCGTCGACATGGGCTACCGGCTCTCCACGCTGGAACGGCAGAGCCGCGAGCTGACGCGTGAACACGATCGTTTGAAATTGGAGTTGGCCACGCTGAAGAGCCCCAACCGGCTGGAGCGCATTGCGCGTGACCAGCTGGGAATGGGGCCTGCACCCGCGATCGCGGTGCTCGCGTTGGGCCCTGCAGTTCCAAGATTGGGTCGAGCGCCTGCTGCTCGGTCGAATGAATCGCGCCCCGGGGACGCGCGTGGAAGTGCTCACGCGTCGGGAGAAGGGCGCGGCAGTTCTCAAGGGTTGAACGCGCTCGGGGAGCCTCGTGGAGGCACTCACGGGTCGGGAGAGGGGCGCGGTACGGGTGAAGAGTCGGCGCGCGTTCGTCCGTTCCGTCTGGCGGATAGAGGAGTGGTCCCGTGAGAGACCTGAAGGGCGCCACGGTGGACGGTGGAGGAGGCCGCTGGTTGCGGCTTCGCGTCCGTCTGGTCGCCGTGGTGTTCTGCGGTCTCTTCTTCGCCGCGTTCGTGCGCGCGGTAAATCTTCAGGTCTTCGAGCGGAAGAAGCTGAGCGAGCTCGCCCAAGACCAGTACATCCGTCAAATTGAAGTCCCGTCGCGCCGCGGGGAGATCTTCGATCGTCGAGGCACGCAGCTCGCGCAGAGCGTTCCTATCGATTCGATCTGGGTCGACCCGTCAATGCTCAGCGACACGCGCCGTGCGTCGCGCGAGTTGGCGAAGCGACTGCACATTGATCCCGATGAGCTCTTCGCGCGTCTGGCCCGAGCCCGTCGCTTCGCGTGGGTGAAGCGGCAAGCCAAGCCGGACGAAGTCGAAGCGGTGAAGGCTTTGGCGTGGCCCGCGTTGGGTTTTACGAAAGAGCCGCAACGGTTCTATCCTCAGCGCGAGCTCGCCGCCCAAGTGGTGGGCATGGTGGGCACCGAAGGCAAAGGCTTGGAGGGCATTGAGCTGGCCTTCGACGACGAGCTCACGGGCGAGAACGGGTCGGTCTTTGGACTGCGCGATGCGAAGGGGCGAAAGCTGATCTTCGGCGCGGGTGCGTCTGCGGTTGATCGTCAAGGCGCCTCGCTGACCCTGACCCTGGATCGACACCTCCAATATTTGGCGGAGAAGGCGCTGGGTAAGGCGGTGCAGGACGCGCGTGGCATCGCGGGAATGGCGGTGATTCTGGACCCACGCACCGGAGAGCTCCTGGGGTTGGCGAACTACCCCACCTTCAACCCCAACAACCCGCTGGATTCGACCAAAGGCGCCGTTCGCAACCGGGCCGCGCTCGACGCCTTCGAGCCAGGGTCGACCTTCAAATCCTTTCTCGTCGCCGCGGCTTTGGAAGAGCGCGCGATCAAATCAGATGACATCTTTTTCTGCGAAAACGGCGCTTGGCCGGTGGGCCGAAAGATCGTCAACGATACCCATCCCTACGGATGGCTGAGCCCGGGGCGCGTGCTCCAAGTTTCTTCCAACATCTGCGTGGGAAAAATCGCGCAGATTTTGGGTCGCGACCGGATGGTCCACTACTACGGACGCTTCGGCTTTGGCGAACGCTCTGGGTTGGCGTTGCCCGGTGAGGGGCGCGGCGTCGTTCCGTTCCCTCAAGCGGAAATCTCCCTGGTCAATGAATCCTTCGGTCAGGGGCTCACCGCCACCGCGGTTCAGCTCGCCGCCGCCTATGGAGCACTGGCCAACGACGGACTGCTGATGCGGCCGTACCTCGTCAGCAAAGTCATGGACCCAGACGGGGTAGTCTTGCTCGACAACCGGCCTACCCCCGTTCGCCAGGTCGTCTCCGCCAAGACCGCGCACACGGTCATCTCAATGTTGGAAAGCGTCGTCGAAAAAGAGGGGACCGCGCCGAAAGCCCGCCTGGATGAGTATCGGGTGGCCGGGAAAACCGGTACTGCTCAAAAAGCGGACCCTGTCGTTCGCGGTTATTCCGACAAGCGGGTTGGCTCCTTTATTGGGGTGGTCCCCGCGGAACGTCCACGCCTGGTCATTTTGGTGGTCATCGACGAGCCCAAAACCGACGTCTATGGCGGGTTGGTAGCCGCCCCGGCTTTCAAGGAAATCGCCCGTGAGGCCATGCCCTATTTGGGCGTACCGCCCTCTCACGGGGCAGCTGTTGCCGTTTCTCCTCCTGTTCCCAATCCCGCAGTCCCAGTACGAGGGGGGGTTGCGGGATTGGGCCAGGGGGGCAGACCACCCGACCGCGCAATCTCTGTCGTGACCGAACCGCCTGGGGAGGGTAGCGTGCAGGTCCCAGACCTGACGGGACAGGCTGGGCGCGAAGCGGTGGTCACGTTGCTGACCGCGTCGTTGGAGCCAAAGTTGTCCGGGAGTGGGCGCGTCGTCTCTCAGACGCCTGCTCCAGGGGCTCGCGTGGAACGAGGATCCCGGGTGACGTTGGAGATGGCAACGCGGCAATAGATAGAAGTTTCGAGGATGGGATGAAGCTGACCGACGTTCTCAGTGGGTGCGGCGCGGAGCAAGTGTCTGGCGCGCGGTCGAAGATCGATGTGACCGGCGTGGCGGCGGACTCCCGCAAGGTGAAGGCAGGCGACCTTTTCGTCGCGCTTCCCGGTACTCAAGTTGACGGGTCTGGGTTCATCGCGGATGCGCTCAAGGCGGGCGCGGTCGCGGTGATTTCAGAGAAGGCCCAGAAGATTGATGTCCCCTGTTTCACGGTTCCGTCCGCGCGCAAGACGGTGGCGATCATCGCGGGGAATTTCTACGGAAACCCCGCCAAGGAGCTGACGCTTCTCGGCATCACCGGCACCAACGGCAAATCCACGACGACGTTCCTGCTCGAGGCGATCTGCGCTGCGGGCGGTGCGCAGACGGGCCGGCTGGGGACGATCCATTACCGGTTCGCGGGGCGTGAGAAGGAGTCCACGCACACCACCCCGGACGCCCTAGAGCTGCACCGGATGTTCCGCGAGATGTTGGACGCAGGCACCGACACTGTGGTGATGGAGGTTTCGTCCCACGCTCTGGCGCAAGAGCGCGTGCATGGGCTGACGTTCAGGGCCGCGGCGCTGATGAACCTCACGCGCGATCACTTGGACTACCACAAGGACCTGGAGGACTACTTCCAGGCCAAGCGGAAGCTCTTCGTGGAGAACCTCTCTCCGGGCGGCGTCGCGGTGGTCAACGGCGACGACACCTACGCGAACCGCATCTACAACGAGCTGCGCGGTCAGAAGCGCATGGCGTGGAAGTTCTCACGGCTGGGCGCGGGGGAGATCTCCGCGGCGGGTGTGGAGCTCACGCTCGCGGGCATTCGCGCCACGCTCAAGACCCCGGCAGGCGACATTCAGGTGAAGTCGCAGCTGGTGGGCGCGCACAACCTGGACAACATCCTCGCGGCGGCGGGCATGGCGCTGGGGGCGGGCTATTCGCGCAAGGACGTGAAGGACGGAATTGAACGGGTGACCCACGTGCCCGGTCGCATGGAGCGGGTGGAGCTCAACGGCATCACCGCGTTGATCGACTATGCCCATTCTGACGACGCCCTCAAGCGCGCCCTGGAGACGCTCAAGTCCATGACCAAGGGGCGCGTCATCTGCGTCTTCGGTTGCGGCGGAGACCGCGACAAGGGCAAGCGTCCTCTCATGGGTGAGGCCGCCGCGGAGCACGCGGATCTCACGGTCGTCACGTCTGACAATCCGCGCAGCGAAGATCCGGACGACATCATTGGCGAGATTGCGCCTGGTCTGGAGAAGGGCGGGTTGCGCCGGATGTCCGCGGGCAAAGCGAAGGCGGGGGAGAAGGGCTACCTCGTCGAAGCGGATCGCCGCGAAGCGATCAAGCTCGCCGCGAGCTTGGCCAAGCCGGGCGATGTGCTGCTCATCGCCGGCAAAGGGCACGAGACCTATCAGCTGGTGGGCAAGGAGAAGCTGCCCTTCGACGATCGCGAGGAAGCGCGTACGGCCCTCTCGGCGGCAGGCGAGGCGTAGTTCGTTCACTTTCGTTTGCGAGGGACGATGGGCGTTCGTTTCTCAGACGAACAGGTAGTTACCGCCACGGGTGGCCGACGGCTGCGCGAAGGCGCTCGGGGTGTTTATGACGGCGTGAGCACTGATACCCGGTCGCTCACGCCGGGCTGCCTCTTCGTCGCGCTGCGCGGAGAGAAGTTCGACGCCCATGCGTTCTTGGCTCAAGCCGCCTCTGCCGGGGCGGCGGGCGCGGTGGTGGAGAAAGATCGGACGCTCAGTGGCGGACTGCCGCAGGGATTCGCGCTCTTCGAGGTAGGGGACACGCTCGCCGCGTTGGGCGCGCTCGCCCGACATCACCGCTCTGGGTTCAAGATTCCTCTCGGCGCGGTGGGTGGTTCGAACGGCAAGACCACGACGAAGGAAATGGTGGCGGCGATTCTCGCGGTGCGCGGCGAGGCGCTGAAGACCGAAGGCAACTTCAACAATGAGGTGGGCGTGCCGCTCACGCTCTTCCGTCTGGACACCCCGCATGTCGCCGCGGTCATTGAGATGGGCATGAACCACGCGGGGGAGATGACCCGGCTGGCGAAGATGGGTGTCCCCGACGCCGCGGTGATCACGGTGGTTCAGCCCGAGCACCTGGAAGGTTTGGGCAGCCTCGAGGGCGTGGCGGAAGCGGAGGGTGAGCTCTTTAAGGCACTGCCCGCAACCGCGACCGCGGTGGTGAATCTGGATGACCCGCTGATCGTGAAGCAGGCGAACGCCAGCACGGCCAAGCAGGTCACCTTCGGTCGCGAGGCGAAGGCGGACCTCCGCTTGGTTCGAGTGGAGCCGCGGGGCCGCGCGGGAATCACCGCGCACCTCTCGCTCAAAGGCCGCGATTATCCGGTGAAGCTCCAGTTTATTGGCGATCACAACGCCCAGAACGCGGCGGCGGCTTTCGCGCTGGCGTGGGCGCTGGGGTACTCGCCGGAAGAGTGCGTGCGCGGGTTGGAGAAGGCGAAGCCGTACGCGCGACGCCTCAACGTGCTGGACGCGCCCAATGGCGTGACGGTGATTGACGATTGCTACAACGCGAACCCCGCGTCGATGAACGCGGCGCTCGACACCGTGCAGACGTTGGCGAAGGACGGCGGGCGGGCGGTCGCGGTGCTGGGTGACATGCTGGAGCTGGGACCAGGTGAGCTGGAAGAGCACAAACAGCTGGGCGAACGGGCGGCGGGCATGGTCAAGCTGGCCGCGTTCTTTGGCCCGCGCTCTGCAGAAGGCTTCAAGGCGGCCGCGAAGCTTTCGAAGAACGCGGCCCATTTCACAGAGATCGAGCCGCTGACTGCGTGGCTTTTGCCACAGCTGCGGCAGGGAGACGTCGTGCTGGTGAAGGGAAGCCGCGGCATGAAGTTGGAGCGGGTGGTGGCAGCGCTGACAGGGCAAGCAGCACCTGCGGCAGGAGCCCACTGACATGCTTTATCTCCTCTACGAGATGTTCAGCGACACCGAGGCGGTGCGATTGCTGAACTTCCTGCGCTACCCGTCCTTCCGAATCATCGCGGCGGGTGTCTGCGCGCTGCTTCTCGGAATGCTCCTCGGGCCGTCTCTCATCAGTCAGCTGCGCTTTCAGCAGCATGGCCAGAGCAACGTGCGCGAAGACGTTCCAGAGACGCACCAGAAAAAGAAGGGCACGCCCACCATGGGTGGCGCGTTGATTCTCTTGTCCATCGCGGTCTCCACGCTGCTCTTCGCGGACATCGCCACGCCGGCGCCCAACGGCGCGCGCCCCATCTGGGGGGTGTTGCTGCTGACGCTGGGCTACGGCTTCATTGGGTTTCTCGACGACTGGCTCAAACTCTCGAAGCGCAACTCGAAGGGGTTGGCGGGCCGCTGGAAGATGGTGCTGCAGACCTTCTTCTACGTCTGCGCTTTGGGTCTCTTCCTGATGTCCTGGCGCGGGGCTGACGGGAGCTTCTCCCCAGAGCTGCTCATCGATACGCGGGTCACCATTCCCTTCATGCCCACGCACTGGGTTCATCCGAATCTGGGTTGGCTCTACGTCTTCTTCGGCTGGGTCGTCGTGGTCGGGACCTCCAATGCGGTGAACCTCACTGACGGCCTGGACGGTCTGGCCATTGTCCCCACCATCGTGGCGGGGCTGACCTTCGCGGTGCTCTGTTACGTCGCGGGTACCTCGCTGACGTTGGCGTTGGGCAGCGACAAGGGGGTTCCGCTCTGGCAGTACCTGGGCACGGCCGAAGTTCCGGGGGGCGCCGAGCTTGCCGTCTTCTGCGCGGCGCTGGTGGGCGCGGGCATCTCGTTCCTCTGGTTCAACACCTACCCCGCGTCCGTCTTCATGGGCGACATCGGCTCGCTGGCGCTGGGTGGCGCGCTCGGCGGGCTGGCCATGCTCTCCAAGAACGAGCTGGTCTCCGCGATCATCCACGGCGTTTTCTTGGCGGAGATCCTCTCCGTGATGATCCAGGTCACGTCGTACAAGATGACGGGCAAGCGCGTCTTCAAGATGGCGCCGGTGCACCACCACTTCGAGCTCAAGGGCTGGGCCGAGCCTAAAATCATCGTTCGCTTCTGGATCGTCTCCATCCTCTGCGGTGGCGTGGCGCTGCTCTCGCTCAAGCTCCGGTAAGCAACCATGGCCGCCACCTTCGCTCCGCTCTCGCCCGCGCCGGATCTCGCCCTGAAAGGCCGGCGCGTGGTGGTGCTTGGGCTGGCGAAGAGTGGACTGGCGGCGATCGCGTTGCTGCAGAGCCGCGGCGCGCAGGTCATCGCCATGGACGCCAAGAGTGAGACAGAGCTCGGTCCCGTGGTGGCCCAATTGAAGCAGCAGGGCGTTACGCTCGCGCTGGGCGACGAAGTGGACAACGCGCTCGCCGGGGTGGGGCTCGTCGTGGTGAGCCCGGGCGTGCCGCTCACGGTTCCCGCGTTGAAGACCGCGCGTGCGAACGGCGCGCAGGTCATGGGAGAGGTGGAGCTGGCGTGGCTGTGCTTGAGCAACCGCGAGCGCTGCGTGGGGATCACCGGCACCAACGGCAAGAGCACGACCACCGCGCTCACCGGCGAGCTCTTTCAAAAAGGCGGCGGGAAGATCTTCGTCGGCGGGAACCTGGGACGTCCGCTCTCCGAGGCTGCGCTCGGCGGTGGCTACGACACGCACGTGGTGGAGCTCTCCAGCTTTCAGTTGGAAGGGATGGAGCACGCGCGCTTTCGAGGTGCGGCGATTTTGAATCTCACGCCGGATCATCTGGACCGCTACGCGAGCCACGAGGCGTACGGCGCGGCGAAGGCGCGGATCTTCGCGGCCCAGGGCGCGGGTGATTTCGCGGTCGTCAATGCGGACGATGCTCAGGTGATGCGGCTCTCTCGTCAGGCGCGCGTTCCGGTCTACACGTTTACGCTCTCTGGGTCGGCGCCAAGACCTTCACAGCTCGCTGGCTGCGCGGCTCCCACCGAGGATGGCTTCGCGTTCGACTTTGGATCCCAAGACCGCTTCGTCCTGCGCAACCGAGCGCTCCGCGGCGCTCACAACGTGCAGAACGCGATGGCCGCGGCGCTGCTGGCGCGACTCTCCTCGGTGAGCCGAGACGCGGTGCAGGCGGGGTTGGACAGCTATCCGGGGTTGCCGCATCGGATGGAGTCAGTTCGCGTGCTGGAGGGCGTGGAGTGGATCAACGACTCCAAGGCCACCAACGTTGACTCCACCCTGGTCGCGCTCCAGGCGTTTCCCCAGAACGTGTGGCTCATCGCCGGCGGAAAAGGGAAGGGCGCGCCCTATACGCCCATGGTCAACGCGGCGCGGGGCAAGGTGAAGGGCGTGCTCACAGTGGGCGCGGACGCGGCGATCATCGGGAAAGCCTGTCACGGGACTTTGCCGGTTCATCCCTGTGAGACGATCGCCGGCGCGGTGGCGAAGGCGCGAGGGCTCGCGGTTTCAGGAGACGTGGTGCTGCTCTCTCCGGCGTGCGCGTCGTACGATCAATTCAAGAACTTCGAAGAGCGCGGTGACACCTTCAAGCGCTTGGTCCGGGAGCTCGCCTAGATGGGCACGCGCACCACGAACAGCACCTTGCCGTCCAAGACGGTGACCTTTGATCCGCTGCTGCTGGGCGCGGTCTTGGCGCTCGTCGCGCTGGGATTGGTGATGGTCTACTCGTCCAGCGCGGTCACCGCTCAGGACAAGCTGGGCGACAGCTTTCACTATCTGAAGCGTCAGTTCGCCGCGGCGATCGTCGGTTTGGTCGCGATGGCCGTCGTGCTGAAAGTCGGTTACCGCAAGCTCGCGCGCTACGCGTATCCGTTGTTGCTCCTGGCGATCATCCTGCTCATCGCCGTGCTCATCCCCGGAGTCGGCGTCGTGGTGGGCGGCGCGCGACGTTGGATTCGCCTGCCCGGCTTTCGCATTCAGCCCGCGGAGATCGCGAAGTTCGCGTGGGTGGTTTACCTCTCGTATTCGCTGGCGAAGAAGCGCGAGAAGGTGGCGACGTTCTCCGTGGGATTCCTGCCGCACTTGGCGATCGCCGGCATTCTCGTGCTGCTGTGCATGAAGCAGCCAGACTTCGGCAGCTCGGTCACGTTGTTGGTGTTGCTGTTCATCCTGCTCTTCGCCGCGGGGACCAAGCTGTCGTTCTTGGTCGGCTCGGTGTTGCTGGCGATTCCTGTCGGGTACCACGCGATTGCTTCGTCGCCGTACCGGATGAAGCGAATCCTGGCGTTCTTGGATCCGTGGGCGCACCGCAATGACATTGGCTATCAAGTCGCCGAGTCGTTGATGTCCATTGGCTCCGGCGGCTGGACAGGGCTCGGCTTGGGCGACGGACGGCAGAAGCTGTTCTTCCTCCCGGAAGCGCACACCGACTTCATCTTCGCGATCTTGGCGGAGGAGCTGGGGCTGCTCGGCGTCTGCCTGGTGATGTTTCTCTACGGCGTCATCCTCTGGCGTGGTGTCCGCGCGGCGCTGGGCGCGAGCGAGCCGTTCGGCACGTATTTGGGTCTGGGCGTGACGGCGCTGATCGCGTTTCAGGCGAGCGTGAACATGCTGGTCGCGATGGGAATGCTCCCCACGAAGGGATTGACCTTGCCTTTCGTTTCCTACGGTCCGTCGTCGCTGATCGTCCTCATGGCCGCCGCGGGCGTGTTGTTGTCGGTGAGCGCCCGTGCAATCAGCCCGTCCAGAGCGCGCCGTGTGGCCAAGCGCACCGTCTTCGCGGAGGTGACGGCGTGAGGGTGCTCATTGCCGGCGGAGGCACGGGCGGTCACCTGTTCCCGGGCATCGCGCTCGCGGAAGAGGTGGTGACGCGTCACCACAAGAACGAGGTCATCTTCGTCGGGACGCAGCGCGGCTTGGAGGCACGTGTCGTTCCGGCCGCGGGCTACAAGCTGGAGACGATCAAGGTTCGTGGTCTCAAGGGGATGGGGCCGGTCCGGTTGTTGCTGGGACTGTTTGCGTTGCCCATGGCCTTCTTCGAATCGCTCAACATTCTGCGCCGTTACCGCCCGGACATCGTGGTGGGGGTGGGCGGCTATTCTTCGGGGCCGGTGGTGGTGGCGGCCTGGCTGCTGCGCATTCCCACCGCGATTCAGGAGCAGAACGCGTTGCCCGGGCTGACGAACAAACTGTTGGGCAAAGTGGCGAAGGTGGTGTTCATCGCCTTTGAAGAGGCGCGCAGGTTCTTCCCGTCGAAGAAGGTGCAGCTGATTGGCAACCCGATTCGCCGGAAGCTGATGGACAACTACCTGCGTTCGAAGGTCGCGCACGATCGCTTCACGTTGCTGGTGTTCGGTGGATCTCTCGGAGCGAAGGGGATCAACAGCCGGATGATCGAAGCGCTCGCGAATCTGGAGGATCTCCGCGAGACGCTCCACATCGTCCACCAGACGGGAAAGAACGATCTCGAGCTCGTGCGCAAAGGATATGGGGAGAAGAACTTCTCCGCGGAGGTCGTGGAGTTCATCGACGACATGTCCAGCGCCTACGCGAAGGCGGAGCTGGTCATCTGTCGCGCCGGCGCCACCACGTTGGCCGAGCTCACGGTCGCGAAGAAGGCTTCCATTCTCATTCCGTTCCCTTTCGCCACCGACAACCACCAAGAAGTGAACGCCAAGGCCATGGTCGACTCCGGAGCGGCGCTGATGTTCCGCGAGTCAGAGCTGGATGGAGCGAAATTGGCTGAGCAGATCCGCGCGCTCAAAGCGGATCCGGTCAAGCTGCGCAAGATGGAGAAGCAGGCGGCGCTGCTCGGTCGTCCGGAGGCGGCGAAGGAGCTGGCGGATGTCTGCGTGCAGCTGATGGTGGACCGCTACGGTCCCCACGGGCGCGAACGGCGGGACAAGAAGGGAGACGCGCCGTGACCAGCGAGATCACCCAGACCGGTCGTAGGCCGCAGAGTCTGTTCAAGACGCGCCACGCGGCGAAGGTCCACTTCGTGGGCATTGGTGGCATCGGCATGAGCGGCATCGCCGAGGTGCTGCTGAACCTGGGCTACAGCGTCTCCGGTTCGGATCTCAAAGAGAGCGACATCACCAAGCGGCTCACCAAGATGGGCGCAGCGATTGGCTACGGGCACAAGGCGGAGAATCTGGTCGACGCGGACGTGGTCGTCATCTCGTCCGCGGTGCGCAAGGACAACCCGGAGGTTGTGGCGGCGCGGCACAGAAAGATCCCAGTTATTCCCCGCGCGGAGATGCTCGCGGAGCTGATGCGGCTCAAGTACGCGGTCGCCGTCGCGGGTTCGCACGGCAAGACCACGACGACGTCCATGGTCGCGACGGTGCTCTCCGCCGCCGGGCTGGATCCAACCGCGGTCGTCGGCGGCAAAGTGAACGTGCTCGATTCCAACGCCAAGTTGGGGCGCAGTGAGCTGATGGTCGTTGAGGCGGACGAGTCAGACGGTTCCTTCCTCAAGCTCCACCCGTCGATCAGCATCGTCACCAACATCGATCCCGAGCACCTTGACCACTACGGCAACTTGGAGTCGCTCAAGGGCGCGTTCGTGGAGTTCTGCAACCGCGTCCCGTTTTACGGGCTGAACATCCTCTGTCTCGACCATCCCAACGTGCAGGCGCTGCTGCCCGCGATCGAGAAGCGCTTTGTGACGTACGGGAGCGCGCACACCGCGGACTATCGCTACGCGAACGTGAAGGTCTCGGGCTTCACCACGAGCTTCCAAGCGTGGCGCCGCGATGAAGACTTGGGCGAGTTCACGGTTCGCATGGTGGGCGCGCACAACGCTCAGAACGCGCTGGCGGTTGTCGCTGTGGCGGATGAGATGGACATCCCGCTCGATACCGTGCGCACCGCGCTGGCGGAGTTCGGTGGCGTGCAGCGGCGCTTCACTGTTCGCGGCGAGGCGAAGAACATCCTCGTGATTGACGACTACGGTCACCATCCCACTGAGGTGAAGGCCACCCTCGCCGGTGCGCGCCGTGCGTTTGGTCGCCGCGTCGTCGTCGCGTTTCAGCCGCACCGCTACACGCGCACGCGCGATCTGCTTCAGGAGTTCGCCACGTCTTTCAACGACGCGGACGTGCTCTTCGTGACCAGCGTCTACGCGGCGAGCGAGGAGCCCATTCCCGGGATCGACGGGAAGCGGCTGGCAGACGAGATCACCGCGTACGGTCATCGCGATGTGACCCACGTGGAGAAGCGCGCGGAGCTTCCCGCGGCGATGCTCGCGCGACTGAAAGACGGCGACCTCGTCATCACCCTCGGCGCCGGCGACATCACCAACACCGGTCCCGAGTTGTTGAAGGCGTTGACGCGATGAAAAAAACGGGGACAGGCTACTTCGCGCCCATCTCTCCAGTGCTCGACCATGTCGAGGGCGAGGTGCGCGAGAACGAGCCTCTGGCTCCCAAGATCAGTGTGCGCGTGGGGGGGGCCGCGCAGCTCTTCGTTCGTCCTTCCACGCTCGACTCCATCGTGGCCGTGTTGCGCTTCGCGCGCGAAGAGGGGCTGAACGTCACCGTCCTCGGCGGTGGCGCGAACACGCTCGTCGGCGACGGCGGGGTGAAGGGCATTACTCTCAAGCTCCCGGCGGATCTCTCCCCGGAGCTGGTCGAGCCTCACGGCGACGAGTCGTTGCTCACGTTCTCGACGGGGGCCGCGATCGTCCGTCTCGTTCAGCAGATGAAGACCAACGGTCTGGTAGGCGCGGAGTTTCTCGCCGGCATCCCCGGTTCCCTCGGCGGCGCGGTGCGAATGAACGCCGGCACCAAGCACGGCGAGTGCATGACCATCGTCGATGCGGTGGAGCTGGCCAGCGCGGAGGGGCTGACCTGGGTTCCGCAAGCACAGATCCCTTACGTCTACCGGCACACCACTTTGCCTACGGGTTCCGTTCTTACCCGCGTTCGGTTCAAGCTGCGCAAAGGCGACCTGGCTGAGTCGCAACAGAAAATGGACGCGGACCTCAAATACCGAAAGACCACCCAGCCGCTGTCGCAGCCCAATTTTGGGAGTGTCTTCACCAACCCGAAGGGCGATCACGCGGGGCGGCTCATCGAGAGCGTCGATTTGAAGGGTTACACGGAAGGGCGCGCGCAGATTTCCACTTTGCATGCGAACTGGATTGTGAATTTGGGAGGCGCCACCGCGCGCGACGTGGTGACGCTGATGGCACTGGCACAGGCGCGCGTGAAGGACGCGACGGGGATTGAGCTCGTGCCTGAGGTTCAGCGCGTTGGAGACTTCTCATGACAAAGGCCATCACGACGGTGGATGAGCTGAAGAAGAAGAAGATTGGCGTGCTGTTGGGCGGGCTCTCCGTGGAGCGCGAAGTTTCGCTGCGCACGGGTGCCGCGGTCTCCGGCGCCCTCAAAAGCTTGGGCTACAACGTGGTTGAGATCGACGCCCAGAAAGATCTCGCCGCCAGGCTGGTCTCCGAAAAAGTCGACGTCGTCTTCATCGCGCTGCACGGCCGCTATGGCGAAGACGGTTCGGTGCAGGGGCTGCTCGAGTCGCTCTTCATCCCTTACACCGGTTCGGGTGTGCTCGCGTCGTCCGTTGGCATGGAGAAGGTCTTCTCCAAGCAGATTTTCCTGGGCCACGGCATTCCGACGCCCGCGTTCCTGTCGTTCCCTGATAAGGCCGCCGCGCTCGCTGCCGCGGACACGCTGCCGTTTCCGTATCCCGTGGTGGTGAAGCCTTCTCGGGAAGGGTCATCGGTGGGGGTTCACATTTGCAAGACGCGTGAGCAGTACAAGGCTGCGGTTGAAGACGCGGCGAAGTACGCCGGCGTGCTGATGGCTGAGCAGTACGTGAAGGGGCGCGAAGTTCAGGGCGCCGTGCTGGACAACGAATCGCTGGGAGCGATTGAGATTGTGCCGGCCAGCGAGTTCTACGATTACGACGCGAAGTACAAGGCGGGGAGCGGGACCAAGTACCTCTTCCCGGCGCCGCTGCCGAAAGACCAGTACGCCAAGGTGAACGAAGTGTGCCTCGCTGCCCACAGGGCGCTGGGTTGCAGTGGAGCATCACGTTCGGATGTGATGGTCACCGAATCAGGTGAAGTCTTTCTGCTTGAGGTCAACACGTTGCCAGGAATGACAGCGACCAGCTTGCTGCCGAAGATTGCCGAAGGGCGGGGGATTTCTTTCCCCACGCTGTGTGAGCGCTTGATGTTGAGCGCTGCTTTAAAGGCTTGAGCGCTTGAGGTTGAGCGCTGTTGTGAAGGCTTGAGCGCTTGTAGTTGAGCGCTGTGCTGAAGGTTTGAGGGAGCTTTCAGCCGCTACAGCTACGTGGCTGTGGCCAAAAAATTGCCGGGGGATCGGACCCGTTTGAGCATGGGGTCCGACGGTGAGGGGACACATTGGCTTTTCGCACCACTAGGAACCGCCGCAGGGCGGATGCCACGCGTCACGACGTGGTCAAGCGCAAGCTCAAGCGGAGCGGGCCGACGCTCGCGCGGGCAGCGATGACGCTGGGCGTGACCTTGGGCATGGCGGTCGCGGCGAAGGCGACCTACGCGTGGGCGCTCGCGTCTCCCACGTTCGCGGTGCGGCAGATCACTTTCCAAGGAACGAAGCGCGCCGCTCCGACGGAGCTGCAAAAGCTGGCGGGGCTGGGCGCGGGACAAAACCTGCTCGACTTGGACGTGCCCGGGGTCGTTCGAGCGATGTCCACGCATCCTTGGATCAAGAACGTCAGCATCGCGCGCCACCTGCCGTCCGGGCTGGAGGTGAAGGTCAAAGAGCACGACCCGGTCGCCCTCGTCGTGCTCAACGAGCTCTACCTTCTGGACGCGGACGGCGAGCCTTTCAAGAAAGTTCAGCCAAACGACGCGGTGGATCTGCCGCTGGTCACTGGTGTGGATCGCGACGCCTACTTGGAGCGGCCGGAAGAGACGCGCGCGAAATTTCGCGCGGCGCTGGTCGTCGTCAACGACTACCAGCAGGGCGGCTTCGCGCGCGGGGCCAAGCTTTCAGAAGTTCGGTGGGCCGAGGGCGGGGTGGCTCTGGTGACCGAGCAAGGACAAGAGATTCGTTTGGGTGAAGACGACTTGGGCGAGAAGTTGGCGCGGCTTTCAAAAGTCCGCGCGGAGCTCTCGCGGCGCGGCATGACCGCGGACGCCATTCACTTGGACAACCGCACCCGTCCGGGCTGGGTGACGGTGAAAGTATCGACGCTGCCTCCCGAAAGGCAGGCGGCGGCGAAGTAGTGGGAGCGCTTCCTTCACGAAAGTGGGGAGCGGGAGGGAGAACATCATGGCGAAGAAAAGCTCTGGGGAGATCATCGTTGGCCTGGACATCGGGACGACGAAGATCTGCGCCATCGTCGGCGAGCTGACCGACCTTGGTCTGGACATCATTGGCATCGGCTCTCACCCCTCGAAAGGTCTGCGCAAGGGGGTGGTGGTGAACATCGAGGCGACGGTCGCTTCGATTCGGCGGGCAATCGAAGAGGCAGAGCTGATGGCCGGCTGCGAGATCACCCACGTGTACACGGGGATCGCGGGCGGTCACATCAAGGGCTTCAACAGCCAGGGCATTGTCGCGGTCAAGGACAAGGAAGTGCGCGACGCGGACATCGCGCGCGTGATTGACGCGGCGAAGGCCGTGGCGATTCCACTCGACCGCGAGGTGATTCACGTCCTCCCGCAAGAGTTCATCATCGACGACCAGGGCGGCGTGCGGGAGCCGCTGGGCATGGCCGGCGTGCGGCTGGAAGCCAAGGTCCACATCGTGACCGGCGCCGTCTCCAGCGCGCAGAACATCGTCAAGTGCGCGAACCGCACGGGCCTGAACGTCGCGGACATTGTGCTGCAGCCCCTGGCGTCGGCGGAGGCGGTGCTCTCCGAGGACGAGAAGGAGCTGGGCGTTTGTCTGGTCGACATTGGCGGCGGCACGACTGACATCGCGATCTTCTCGGGTGGATCGATCGTTCACACCGCCGTCATCGCGTTGGGCGGGAACAATCTCACTTCGGACATCGCGATCGGCTTGCGGACCCCGGCGCACGAGGCGGAACGCATCAAGCAGCGTTACGGCTGCGCGCTCGCCTCCATGGTGAGCAAAGACGAGACGATCGAAGTTCCTTCCGTCGGCGGTCGTCAGCCGCGCGTGCTGGGACGGCAGATCCTCTGCGAGATTCTGGAGCCGCGCGTGGAAGAGATCTTCCAGCTGGTCCAGCGCGAAGTGCAGAAGTGCGGCTACGAAGAGCTGCTCGCGTCTGGCGTGGTCATCACCGGTGGCTCCACGCTGCTCGCGGGAATGCCGGAGCTTGCGGAAGAAGTGATGGGTTTGCCGGTTCGCCGGGGAATGCCGCGCGGGATTGGCGGTCTTGTCGACGTGGTGAAGAGCCCCATGTACGCGACCGGCGTGGGTCTGGTCGTCTACGGCGCGAAGAACCAAGATCGGAGAATGTTCCGCATCCGCGATGAGAATGTTTACAAGAAGGTGAAAGGCCGGATGCGCGAATGGTTGGAAGAGATTTTCTAGGCTGAGTGAGGGGTTAGGTCGTTGCAACACGCACGTAGCAAAAAAGTTGCGGCGTCAGACGCGCGGCGGAAGATGGGCCGTCGGGCGGCAGGGCAATGGTTCTTCGGGAAAGGGACGGGAACACGTGAACTCCTTCGATGACAAAAACAGCGCGGCGAAGATTCGCGTGGTCGGGGTGGGCGGCGGCGGGTGCAACGCGGTCAATACGATGATCGCCGCCAATCTCGATCGCGTGGATTTCATCGCGGCGAACACGGACATTCAGGCGCTGGCGAACAACAAGGCGCCAGTGCGGATTCAGATTGGGCACACGCTGACCAAAGGTCTTGGCGCGGGCGCGAATCCGGAGATCGGTCGCGAGGCGGCGCTCGAATCCAAGGAAGAGATCGCCGAATACCTGGAAGGCGCGGACATGGTGTTCGGCGATCTCTTCCTTAGATTCGAG
>JBQTKE010000088.1:0-21360 GCA_052386435.1 Myxococcaceae bacterium | reverse complement strand
AAGGAAGGCTGACCCTCACGTGAATGCGTTCAGCCAGATCTGGTTCTTGCTAGGGAAGGACCTGCACATTGAATGGCGCACCAAGGCGCGCTTGAACGGACTGGTGTTCTTCGCGTTCGCCACCCTGCTGATGTTCTCGTTCGCGCTGGGACCGGACTCGAAGTTGTTGGAGCGAAACGCCGGCGGCTACTACTGGCTGGCGATCTTGCTGGCGAGCATCCTCTCTCTTGGCGAGTCGTTCCGCGTGGAGCAGGAAAATTCCTCGCTGGATGGACTGCGCATGGCGCCCGCGAGCCCCTACGCGATCTTCCTCTCCAAAGCGCTGGGCAACACGATTCTGCTGTTGGGCCTGTCCGTCGTTCTCATCCCGGTGATGATCGTCATCTACGGCGTGGACGTGAAGCTGGGCTTCCCTCGTCTCGCGGTGATTCTCATGCTGGGCTGTCTTGCCATCAGCGCCCCCGGCACCGTCTATTCCGCCATTGCCAGCAACGCGCGCTCTCGAGACGTGCTGCTCCCGTTGCTGCTCTTTCCCCTCTTGATTCCAGCGTTGCTCGCCGCGGCAAAGGCCACCTCACTGGTCTTTCAGGGCGACCCGCAAGATCAGCTCGGCTCGTGGTGGGCTCTCTTGGGCGCGTTCAATCTGGTTTACTGGGCGCTCGGAACCGTCTTGTTTCCCCGTGTGATTGAGGACTGACCATGCATTCCGCCCCCTGGGTGCCACTGCTGTACTGGCTGGTGGCCATTCTCGTCGCCGCGTTCGTGCCGAAGCTGCGCGCGAAGATCTTCACCAGCTTCATGGTGCTGGCGCTGATCCTCTTCCCCATCGGGATGTACCTGGGCCTCGTTAGGGCGCCGCCGGATCGCGAGATGGGCGACGTGATGCGGATCATCTACTGCCACGTCCCCTCGGTCTGGATGGCGTTGCTCGCCGCGACGGTGAATGTCGTGGGCGCGTTCATGTTCCTCATGACCCGCAAGTGGGGCTGGGACTCGATCGCCGAAGCGTCCGCGGAAGTCGGCGTGCTCTTCGGAACGGTGGGCGTTTCACTGGGCGCGATCTGGGCGAAACCGACGTGGGGCGTCTGGTGGACCTGGGATGCGCGGCTCACCAGCGCGGCCGTGATGCTGGTCGCCTACATGGGGTACCTGACCCTGCGCCGCTTCGTGGACGATCCGGAGAAGCGCGCGATCTGGTCTGCCGTGGTCGGCATCATCGCGTACGTCGACATCCCGATCATTTGGTTCTCCGTGAAGTGGTGGAACACGCTGCACCAAGTTCAATCGAGCCCGAAGACGGTCGACCCCGACATGACCATGGTGCTGCGCTGGAACGCCGGCGTGTTCTTGCTCATCCTCTCCGTCTTCCTGTGGCACCGGTATCGCATCGCACAGCACGCACGGCAGGCGGAGGTCGCCCTACCTGAAGCATTGCCGCCACGTGCGCAGACCCCCTCCCGCTCTGGAGTCGTCTAGATGACCACTCTTGTTCTCAGCTTGGTGCTCGGCGCGCTCGCCAACCAGCCGCTCTTCGGGGAGGGAAAGCCGCGGCTCCAAGGTGGGTGGGGCTTCATCTGGACGTCCTACGGAATAACGTGGGCGGCCCTGACCTTTTACGCGCTTTTCCTCTATCTCCGACGTGTGCCTTCCACTCCGGCCGCCAAGGATCAAAAACCATGACCTCCGTCGCCAAAACCCGAGTCATCGCGATCGCCGCAGTCCTGGTGGCCGCAGGAGGCCTGGCGCTGATTGCGTTCGGCAAGATGGGCGACAACCTCGTCTACTACTGGAAGCCGGGGGAGATGCTCTCCAAGGGCGAGCTCGCGTACGACGCGACGATCCGTCTGGGCGGCGTGGTTCGCGAAGGGAGCATTCACTGGGACGAAGGCCACACCCAGCTTGACTTCATGGTCGCGGACGACAAGACCAAGGACTCGCCTGCGGTCAAAGTGCACTGCACGGAAGTGCCGCCGCAGATGTTTCGCGAAGGAATTGGCGTCGTGGTGGAAGGCACCTTCGACAAGAGCAAGGTCTTCACGTCGAACCGCCTGATGGTGAACCACTCCAACGAGTACCGGCCGCCCAAGCCCGGAGATGACCCGGACAAGTGGAAGGAGTCGCTGGAGAACACGACGACGGCCTCGACGGGGGCGAAGTGAGCACCGCTTTCGTCAACGGGCAGGGTCTGAGCAGCACGCTGGGCATGATCTTCGTCTACGCAGGCGTGGCGTTCGCGCTCTTCGGAACACTGATTGGCTTGTGGGGGGGGATGAGCCGGCGTGAGGCTGTCTTCCCGTGGGTCCTGCGCAGCGTCTACGGCTTCGCGGGATGCATGCTCGCGGCGAACCTGACAATGGTTTACGCGCTGGTGACCCACGACTTCTCAGTGAAGTACGTGGCGCAGGTGGGCAGCCTCGCCACGCCCACGCTCTTCACCGTGGTCTCGCTCTGGTCCGCGCTGGAAGGATCGATCCTCTTCTGGGGCTTGATCATCGGCCTCTACCTCTTCGCCTTCGCGCTGGCACATCGCAAGGAGCAGCCGCGCTACATGTCGCTGGCGCTGGGGATGATGCTGGCCTGTGGCACCTTCTTCGCGTTTCTGATCGCCGGTCCCGCGATGCCGTTCGGTCTGCCTCCTCCCCCGCGCGGAATGCCGCTGGGGACGATCCTCACGGACGGTCCCGGACCGAACGCGCTGCTGCAGAACCACATCTTGATGGTGATCCACCCGCCCATGCTCTACCTGGGCTACGTGGGCATGGTCGTGCCGTTCGGCGCGGCCTCGGCGGCGCTGCTCGGTGGTGAGCTAGGCGATGCGTGGATGGCGAAGCTGCGCAAGTGGACGCTCATCCCGTGGGCGTTCCTCAGCGTGGGAATCATCCTCGGATCATGGTGGGCGTACGAAGTGCTGGGCTGGGGCGGTTACTGGGCGTGGGATCCGGTAGAGAACGCGTCCTTCCATCCGTGGCTCACCGCCACTGCGTTCATCCACTCGACGATGGTGACCGAGCGGAAAAAGATGCTGAAGGTCTGGACGCTCTCACTGGCCATGGGGACGTTCCTGCTGACCATCGTCGGCACGTTCATGACCCGCAGCGGCGTGTTCAACTCGGTGCACTCGTTCACCCAGTCTGACATCGGCCCCACGTTCTTGGTCTTCATCGCGGTGATCCTCGTCTTCTCCGTGGCGCTGCTCACGATTCGGGGCCCCATGCTGATGGCGGAGAACGCGATCCGATCTCCGGCGTCACGCGAAGCGTCGATCCTCCTCAACAACCTGCTCTTCGTGATGGTCACCTTCGTGGTCTTCATTGGGACCGTCTACCCACTCATCGCGGAGGCCGTGCGCGGAGTGCGCGTCTCGGTCGGCGAACCCTACTTCAACCGCATGGCGCTGCCGGTCGCGGTCGCGATCCTTTTCTTGATGGGCATTGGACCAGTGCTCCCGTGGGGAGAGGCCAAGGGGAAGACGGTTCTTAAGCAAGTGACCTTGCCGGGGATCGCAGCGGTCGTCACCGCGGTCGCGTGTCTCGCCTTGGGCCTGGGCAAGAACTCGGCAGGGACCGCGTACCACGTCTACGCCATCGTCACCTTCTCACTCGCGGCGTTCGTGACCGTGGTCACTCTGCGCGAGCTGTTCCGACCAGCGTTCGCGAGGATGACGGAGAAGAAGGAAAACTTCGTCGCTGCGTTCATCGACACCGCCGCCAAGTCACGGCGCCGCACCGGGGGCTACATCGTTCACCTGGGCATCGTGCTCATCTTCATCTCAGTTGCCGCGTCTTCCTCGTACGTGACGCAGGTGAAGACCACGCTCGGCATGGGCAAGTCGGCGCAGATCGGCGGCTATCAGGTCCAGTTCCTGGGGCTGGAGCGCGGACGCGAGCCGCACCGAATCTGGACCGGCGCAAAGGTGGAGGTGACGTCTCCCTCCGGCGCGACGGAGACGATGATGCCGCGCGTGAATTACTACGAACGGAGCACGGATCCGGTCGGCTCCCCGATGGTCCGCTCCAAACCGGGCCACGACCTGTACCTCTCGTTGCTCGCATTCGATACCGAGCGGCAGACCGCGTCGCTCAACATGTTCATCTTCCCCTTGGTGGGAGGGATCTGGGGGAGCATTTTTCTGCTCGTGTTGGGATCTGCAATCGCCGCCTGGCCGGCGCGCAAACGCCCCGCGACCGTTGGTGAGACGGCACCCAATCCGCTGGACTCGCAGCGAGGGGCGGCATGAAGCGCGTCGTCTTTCTGCTCGTCGCGGTGCTCCTCGGAGGGGGACTGATCGCCGTCTTCGCAGTGGCCTTCGGAAAAGATCCGAACGAGATCCCCAAGGGCATTGAAGGCAAGCAGGCCCCCGAGTTCACCATGCGGGATCTCGTCAGCGGCAAGATGCTCACGCTGGCGGACTTCAAGGGCAAGCCCACCATCATGAACTTCTGGGCTTCTTGGTGCGGCCCCTGTCGCTACGAGCACCCGTTCCTCGCGTGGGGCGCGGAGCAGTTCCCGACGGCCGTGCCCGGGCTGGGCGTGGCCTTCGAAGACCCCGCCGAGAACGCGCCGAAGTTCCTCAAAGAGAACGGCGCTCCTTTTCCACAGCTCTTCGACGAGCGTGGACAAATCTCTGTCGAGTACGGACTCTCCGGTGTGCCGGAGACGTACTTCATCGATCACCACGGCAAGATCCTCTACAAGCACATCGGCGCGGTGAGCCCGGACCTGCTCAAAGACTGGGTGGGCAAGCTCAAGGCGCTGCAATTGGCGGATGCGCGCCCATGAAAGTCCTACTCCTCCTCACCCTTCTCTCCTCCACCACCGCGCTCGCCGAGCACGCGATGATGAAGGCCGGCACGGAGTTCCTGGATCCGCAGCGTGAAGCGCGCGTGCAGGCGCTGAGCAAGAAGTTCCGCTGCCCGGTCTGCCAGGGCACCTCCATCGCGGACTCCAACAGCTCCATGGCGGTCGCTCAGGTCGACGTGGTTCGCCGCATGGTCGCCGAAGGAAAGACCGACGAGGAGATCCGCGACTACTTCGTGGCGCGCTACGGCGAGTGGACGCTCCTCGAACCCAAGGTCGAAGGCTTTAACCTGCTGGTCTGGTTGGGACCCGCGGTGGTGCTGATCTTCGGGCTGTGGATGATCAGTATGCAGATCAAAAAGGTGGCGCCCAACACGAAGGGCGTTGAGACGCACACGGCAGAGTCAAAACCGCCGGAAGCCGCCGCGCCTCCCGCGGAGCTCAGCACGTACCTCGACAAGGTTCGACAAGAGGCGGAGCGATGAGGCCTCCGACCAATTGGGTGCCCGGCTTAATCGCTCTGGGCGTGGCGCTGGCGTTCGCGATCGTCTTCGCGGTGCTCTCGCGAAAGAACAAGGCGTTCGATCCCAGCGCTGCGAACAAGGACGACAACAAGCTGCTGGATCTGGAGCGCGCGGTTCAGAACGCGTTGGAGGCGCTGCGTGAACACAGTGTGAACGCGGCCCACCTCACGCCGGACCAGTTCGCGGCACAAAAGACAGAGCTGGAGATCGCCGCTGCTCGCGCGATGAAGGCACGCGATGATCACCAGGCCAAGGGGAACAGGACTTCAAAGCCGGTCGGCGCCGCGCCTAAGCCCACCGGCTTCTTCGCTAACAACCCAGGCCTGCGCGGCGCGCTGGTCGGTGGGCTCGCCGTCGGCTTCTTCGTGCTGCTGGGCGTGATCCTCACCCAGGAAGAGAAGAAGCGTACGGACGGCATGGAGGCCACTGGCAAGACCCCGGGTCAGAGCGGCGAGCCGCAAGTCAGCGAAGAAGAGCGGCAAGAGGAAGCCGAGTTCAACGCCGCGATGGAGCGCGTCCGCAAGAACCCGGACGACGTGGAGTCCTTGGCGAAGATGACCCACGCGCTGCTCCGCCGCCAGCAGTTCAACGAAGCGGTCACGCTGACTGAACGCGGCGTCGGCGTAGATCCCTTTCACGTCGAGACGCGCGTTCACCGCGCCATGCTCAAAGGCGCGAAGGGCGATTTGAAGGCCGCGGTCTCTGACCTCGAGCACCTGGCGAACACCTATCCCGACGCGTACGAGGCCCTGCTCTTCGCCGGCGCCATTTCCCTGGAGCTCGGCGAGAAGAAACGCGCGCTGACGAGCTTCGAACGCTACGTGGTGGAGGCTCCGGCCTCGGAGCACCCACCGCAAATCTCCCAAGCGCTCGCGGGTCTTCGCGCGGAGCTGGGTGAGTAAACGGGCGATTCCACTCAGTGGGATCATTGACGAGGGCATCCCGGACGGGTACTGACGCCGCCGCGCGAAAGGCGCACGAGTCAACAGCTCAACGGACAGGGGACGTCCCACACGGGCTGTGACAGGCTCTCGCACGGAATGGAGAAGCTCCGCCCATCCACGGTGAGCCGGATCCTCTTCGCGTGCGCGGGGATGAGCTTCTGCTTCGCAGTGTTGGCGGCGGTGCAAGAACAGAATTTCCGCGGCCCGTTCGTGGTGCGCTCGTCTTTCCCCGCCCTGCTGCTGCTAGGGGCATTGACCACCCGCGCGCTCAAGGGCCGCGCGCTGAGGTGGGTGTTCTTCGCGACCGGGCTGGTGAGTCTGGCGCTCTGTTCATGGAGTGTGACCCGCGGCGCGCACGACCTGCTCATGATCGTGCTGCTGGCTCCCTTGATCATCACCGTGGTGATCCCGGAGGAGCGCCTCGTTGGCTTGCTCTTAGGCCTATCTTCCACCGTCATGCTGGGCGTCGTCACCACGGTCACGCGCGATCCTATGCGAGTGCTCTGGCTCGCGCAGAGCGTGTTGATCATCGGCATGTCCGAATTGGCCGGGCGCCGGCTCCGCGGCTTGGGCCGGACCATCTCCGCGGACTCAGATCGCCGCTTTGCCCGCGTCGCCAGTGCTCTCGTCGAGACGAGCAAGGGCTTCGCACGGCTGCAGGATGAGTCCTCCGTCTTCGACCTCGCCGTTCAGTCGCTGAGCAAGCACGGAATGCACGCGCAGGTCTTGAAACGGGAAGCCGACGGTCTGCGCATGGTCGCGCACACCAGCACAACACCCGCGGCGATCGCGGCCGCGCTGAGCACGCCGGTCTCCTTGAGCGCGTTCCCTCACCTTCAGCCGCTGCTCGAACGGCACCAGACGCTCTACTACCCGAACGTGCGCGACATGATTGATCGGCTGCTGCCACAAGAGCTGGCGAAGCTGGCCAAGTCGAACACTCCGCGCGCAGGCGTGGACGCGGCGATTCTGGTGCGTGGGAAGGTCTACGGCACGCTCTCGGTTCAGGCCCCGCGTCTGGCGCGAACGAGCATGGCGACGCTGGAGCTCTTCGCGCAGCACATTGGCGCGGCCATTGAGAACATCGAGCAGCACCGCGCGCTCGCCGAGCAGGTTGTGAAGATCACCGAGCTTCAGAAGGAGCTGGTCTCACAAGCGCGGCGGAGCATGCTGGGCGCGGCGGCCGCGGTGGTCTCGCACGAGATCCGCAATCCGCTCGGCGCGATAGTCAACGCTGTTCACCTGCTCAAGCGCGGAGCGGACGGCGCGGAGCTACTGGCGATGATCCAGTCGGAGGCCATGCGGTTGGACAAGCTGGTCCACGATCTGCTGCTGCTGGCGCGCCCCTTAGAACCGCGGCACCAACCGGTCGAGTTGGGAGCGCTGGTGGAGCGCGCGATCGCGGTGATTGGGAGGGAGGGAGATCGCATCTCCGTTCAAACCCAGCCGGCGCGCGCCGAAGGCGATCCGGATCAAGTGGAGCTGGCGGTGGTCAACCTGCTGCGCACCGCGCTCGAGGCCTCTGGCCCGGAGAGCGGCGTCGACGTTCGCGTTGGAGAGAAGGAGGACCGTCCGTTCCTGGCGGTGGAAGACCACGGCTCCGGAGTGCGAGAGGAAGATCTCGCTCGGATCTTCGAACCCTTCTTCACCACCCGCGCGACGGGCACCGGCTTGGGGCTGGCGATCGTCAGGCGCGTGGTTCAGGCGCACCAAGGGTCCGTGGGCGTCACCCGCTCCGCTTCAGGTGGCGCGTGCTTCACTGTCTTCCTTCCACCACCCACGCAGACGAGCGGTTAGACTGCGCCGCATTCACACCTCGCATTGGAGAATCGTCAGATGCGCTACGCCCTCTTCATTGGATCTCTGATCACCGCCGCGGGTTGCGTGACCCAAGGCACCTACGACGCGCTCAAGGCCGACCACGACCAGACGCTCTCAGAGCTCGACAAGACGAAGAAGCGCCTTTCCGGAGAAGAGGCCAAGGAGCGCGCGCTGGCGGCGAAGATCGCCCAAGTCGAGGAAGAGCTGGGGAACACCCAGAAGGACAAGAGCTCCCTGGAGAGCAACGTGGAGCAGATGCGCACCGCGCTCACCGAGCTGCGTCGTCGCAAGGCAGAGTCGGACGCGCGCATTGCTGAGTTCCGCGCGCTGCTCGGCAAGTTCAAGAACCTGATCGACGCTGGGAAGTTGAAGGTCCAGGTCCGCGAAGGGCGCATGGTGGTGGAGCTGGCCACCGACGTGCTCTTCCCCTCGGGCTCCGCGAGCCTGAATGCCGACGGAAAGACGGCGATCGCTGAGGTCTCCGGTCTGCTCGCTTCCATCCCGGATCGCCGCTTCCAGATCGAGGGGCACACCGACAACGTGCCGATGAAGTCAAAGCAGTACCGCAACAACTGGGAGCTCGCGGCGGGGCGTTCGTTGACCGTGCTCAACACCATGGTTGAGGCCGGCATGCCGCCGGAGCGAATCAGCGCCGCCAGCTTCGGCGACAGCAAGCCCGCCAAGCCCAACGACACCCCGGAGAACAAGGCGGCCAACCGCCGCATCGAGATCATCGTGGTGCCGGATCTCTCCAGCCTCCCCGGCTTCGATGAGCTGCAGCGCGCGGCGGAACCTGCGCCGGCGACACAGCAGGGCTGAGAGCGTCGAGGACAGGACGGCGGATGTTCACGGAAACAAGAGCTCGCTGCGCCACTGCTCTCCGTCGCGCAGCCAGAGGACGCGCTCGTGCAACCGCTCCGAGCGTTCCTTCCAGAACTCAATCCGATCCGGGACGACGCGGAATCCGGACCAGAACGGAGGGCGCGGCACGGGCCTTCCTTCGTAGCGCGCGGTGAGCTCCACGACCCGCGCCTCAAGCTCCGCGCGGTGGCCGAGCGTCGAGCTCTGCTTCGACGCCCAGGCTCCCAGCTGGCTGCCGCGCGCGCGCGACGCGAAGTACGCATCCGCGTCCGCGTCGCTCACCTGTTCGACAGTGCCCTCCACGCGGACCTGCTCCTCCAACGTCACCCAATGGAAGCACAGCGCCGCGACCGGACGCGCCTTGAGCTCGCGGCCCTTGCGCGACTCCAGGTTCGTGTAGAAGACGAACCCGCGCGGTTCCAGACCTTTGAGCAGCACCACTCGGCTCGACGGCCGTCCGTCCGCTGACACCGTGCTGAGCGTCATGGCGTCCGGATACTTCGTCTGCGCGGCCTGGGCACGTTCGTACAGCGCCTGGAAGATCTTCAACGGCTGAGAGAGCGGAGCGTTCACCGCCCGAAGCCAACCACAAACGCTCAGCGCGCGTAACGACGAACCAGCTGGAGGAAGACGCGAACCGCTTGGGGAAGTGGCGCCCGGGGATGCCTGGCCAGGCCGACTGTCCGTTCGAGCTCTAACCCTCGAAGGGGCAAAGCGACCAGCGTTCTTCGCCTTAGTGGAATCATCGCCAATCCCGATAACAACTATCACGACTCATCGGCTTGTCAGGTGTCCGCGGAGTCGGCCAAGGTCCGGGCCATGCTCCAACTTGCCGGCCCCCCCGCCCTCTCCGCTGCTCAACTCGAGGCCCGCCTCGCTCGGCTTCAGGCGCGCAACCCCGGCGCCACGGCCCTCTCCGCGGACTATGTCCACTTCGTCGACACTCGGCCTCTGGACAGCAGTGAGAGCGAACGGCTGAACCAGCTTCTCCAATACGGGCCGCAGCAGGAAAGCAGAGTGCTCGCGGATCGGCCTTGCACGTTCTGGGTCGTGCCTCGGTTGGGAACGCTGTCTCCCTGGTCCACCAAGGCGACGGACATCGCGCACGTCTGTGGACTGACCGGGATTCGCCGCATCGAGCGCGGCATCTGCTACCGGGTCGCGGGCCCCATCGCAGACGGCGTGGCGCTGCGCGCGGCTTTGCACGATCGGATGACTGAGAATGTCTTGGAGTCCGCGGACGAGGCCTCACAGCTCTTCGTCCCTGCCCCTCCCCGGGCGCTGAAGACGGTTCCCGTAACTCAACTCCAAGAAGCCAACGCTTCGATGGGGTTGGCGCTTTCACCAGACGAGATCGAGTACCTCACCGCGAGCTTCAAGGGGCTGGGACGGGATCCCACGGATGTGGAGTTGATGATGTTCGCGCAAGCGAACAGCGAGCACTGCCGTCACAAGATCTTCAACGCCAGCTGGATCATCGACGGCGAAGCGCAACCGCTCTCCCTCTTCCAGCACATCCGGCGCAGCACCGAGACAAGTCCGGAGGGCGTGCTCTCCGCGTACAAAGACAACGCGGCGGTGGTCCGTGGGCACGAAGCGGGGCGCTGGCTCGCGCACCCATCCGACAATCGGTATCGGCTTTCCAAAGAACCCGTGCACCTGCTGATGAAGGTTGAGACCCACAACCACCCGACGGCAATCTCTCCGTTTCCCGGAGCGGCTACTGGCGCCGGCGGCGAGATTCGAGACGAGGGGGCCACCGGCCGCGGCGCCAAACCGAAGGCAGGGCTCACCGGATTTACCGTCAGCAATCTGCGCATCCCCGGCGCGGTTCAGCCCTGGGAGAAGGAGCACGGCAAGCCGCACCGGATCGTCTCCGCGTTGGAGATCATGACCGATGGTCCTCTTGGTGCGGCCGCGTTCAACAACGAGTTCGGCCGTCCCAACCTGTGTGGCTACTTCCGGACTTACGAGCAAGAAGTCGCGAACGTGGTGCGCGGCTACCACAAGCCGATCATGCTCGCGGGAGGCTACGGAAACATCCGTGAGCCTGACGTGCAGAAGCAGGAGATTCCGGGCGGCGCGCCGCTCGTGGTGCTCGGCGGCCCGGCGATGCTGATTGGCCTGGGTGGTGGTGCAGCGTCCTCCGTGGCGTCTGGTTCGTCCCACGAGGAGCTCGAGTTCGCCTCCGTGCAGCGCGACAACGCGGAGATGCAGCGCCGCTGCCAAGAGGTGATCGATCGCTGCTGGGCATTGGGCGACGAGAACCCCATCGTGTCGATTCACGACGTGGGCGCGGGCGGTCTTTCCAACGCGCTCCCGGAGTTGGTTCACGAGTGGAAGCGCGGCGCGGCCTTCGATCTGAAGAAGATCCCCAGCGACGAGCCTGGGATGTCTCCTCTGGAGCTCTGGTGCAACGAGGCCCAGGAGCGGTACGTGCTGGCGGTTTACCCTGGACGCCAAGAGACCTTCGAGGCGCTCTGCAAACGCGAACGCTGCCCGTACGCCATCGTGGGTCGCGCCACCCAAGAGCCCATCCTTCGACTCTCGGACGAGGAGCAGGATCCGATCGATCTCCCCATGGAGCTGCTCTTCGGCAAGCCGCCCAAGATGACCCGTCAAGTGGAGCGCGTGCCTTTCGAACCACCTCCGTTCGACACAAAAGATCTGGACCTCCGCGACGCTCTGCTTCGCGTGCTGCGCCTCCCCACCGTGGCGGACAAGACCTTCCTCATCACGATTGGCGATCGCACCGTCGGTGGCTTGGTCGCGCGCGATCAGATGGTCGGCCCCTGGCAAGTCCCCGTCGCGGACGCCGCGGTCACGGCCACAGGCTTCGAGGCGCACACCGGTGAAGCCATGGCCGTGGGTGAGCGCACGCCGTTGGCCATCCTCGACGCCGCGGCGTCCGCGCGTATGGCGGTTGGCGAGGCGGTCACCAACCTCGCCTCCGCCGCGGTCGCGAAGCTCTCCGACATTCGTCTCTCCGCAAACTGGATGGCCGCGGCCGGGCAGCCGGGAGAGGACGGGCGGCTCTACGACGCAGTCCGTGCGGTCGGCAGCGAGCTGTGCCCTGCCCTCGGCATCGCGATTCCTGTCGGCAAGGACTCGATGTCCATGCGCACGGTCTGGGACAAGGGCGAGGTCATTGCTCCGGTCTCGCTCATCGTCACCGCCTTCGCCCCGGTGGAGGACATTCGCCGCACCGTGACGCCGGAGCTTCAGCGTGACGTGGGCGACACGCAGCTGCTGTTGGTCGACCTCGGCCAGGGAAAGAACCGACTGGGTGGATCTGCGCTGGCGCAAGTCCACGGCCAAGTCGGCGCGCGTCCTCCTGACCTCGACGATCCCACGCTGCTCCGCGACTTCTTCGCGGCGATTCAAACGCTGAATGTCGAAGGAAAGTTGCTCGCGTATCACGACCGCTCCGACGGCGGCCTGGCGGTCACCTTGTTGGAGATGGCATTCGCCGGCGGAATGGGCGTGACGGTGGACGTGGGAGCGGATCCGCTGCCCGCGCTGTTCTCTGAAGAGTTGGGCGCCGTGATTCAAGTGCGCGCGTCTGATCTGCCGCGCGTTCAAGCGTTGCTGCCACAAGCGCAGGTCTTGGGAGTCCCCACCCCGGGCGATCAGATCGTCTTCCACTCCGGCAAGAAGATCGTTCTTTCCGAAAAGCGGTCCTTCCTGCGCGGCGTCTGGTCCGAGACGACCTTCCACCTGCAGAAGCGGCGTGACGACCCGACCTGCGCCGAAGAGGAGCAGGTGGCGCGCACCGACGCGAACGATCCCGGCCTCTCTGTCGTCGTGCCCTTCAAACACGACCAGGACATCGCCGCGCCGTTCGTGGGCCGAGGCGTGAAGCCCAAGGTCGCGATCCTTCGTGAGCAAGGCGTGAATGGCCAGTTGGAGATGGCGATGGCTTTCCACCGCGCCGGCTTCGATACCATCGACGTGCACATGAGCGATCTGCTCTCCGGTTCGCTGGACCTCTCCACGTTCAAGGGGCTCGCCGCGTGCGGGGGGTTCTCGTACGGGGACGTGTTGGGCGCGGGCGGAGGATGGGCCAAGTCGATCCTGTTCCACCCGCGCGTGCGCGATGCCTTCGCGGCCTTCTTCGCGCGCCCGGACACGTTCACGCTTGGTGTGTGCAACGGCTGCCAGATGCTCTCTCAGCTCAAGGAGATCATTCCGGGCGCGCAGCTTTGGCCTCGGTTCGTCCGCAACCGCTCCGAGCGGTTCGAGGCGCGGCTCTCGCTGGTCACGATCGAGAAGACGCCCTCCCTCTTCTTCTCCGGCATGGACGGCGCCCGCATTCCTGTCGCGGTCTCTCACGGAGAGGGGCGCGTGGAGCCCGCATCCGCCTCCGCGCTGGATGCGCTGAACCGCTCAAGTCTGGTGGCAGCCCGGTATGTCGATCACCGCGGCGACGTGACGCAGCGCTACCCGTTCAATCCCAACGGCTCACCGCACGGCATCACCGCCATCACCAACACCGATGGTCGCGTGACCTTGATGATGCCGCACCCTGAGCGGGTCTTCCGCGCCGCGCAGCTCTCGTGGCGCCCGCGGGAGTGGACGGCGGAGGCTTCGCCCTGGATGCGTCTGTTCCGGAACGCCCGAGTCTGGGTGGGTTGTCCGCGCACCTAACAGCGCGGCGACTTCAGCGGTGCGCGCGCGTTCGGCGGACTGTTGCGACCCTTTTGCCAACGTCCGCATCTGCAAGGACACGATGCGGAAGCCGGCGCGATCGCTTTTCGCTCCGGGACGCTCCCATCGCCGCGTTCAGCGCGAGCACATGTTCACAAGCCGCTTGGGTGCGCACGTCAGGGTAAGGTCTTCCCCCTTAGTTCAGCTTCGGCTCCAGGGTGAGCCGCAGCTTCTGCGCGAGCAGCGCCATCTGGGTGCGGTTCTCCACGTTGAGCTTGCGGTACAGGTTGGAGACGTGGGCCCGCACCGTGCGCTCGGAGATGTTGAGCAGCGCGGAGATCTTCAAGTTGTCGGCGCCCTCTGCAACGTGCGCCAGCACCTCGCGCTCGCGCGTGGAGATGCCATTGAGCACGCGGCGGCCGCTGCTCTCTCCCGGAACGGACAAGTCGGCGAGCGACTCCATGGCCTGCATGGGAAAGATCCGCTTGCCGCTCACGATGCCGTTCAGGGCCTCAACGATGGCGCCCGCGTGCGTCGTCGCCTTATCGAGATAACCGGATGCGCCCAGCTCGAAGCAACGCTCCACGATTCCCGGCTCGACACTTCCCGAGAGCACCAGCACCGGGATCTCCGGGTGCCGGCGCTGCGCCACCTCCAGCACCGCCAGTCCGCTGGTCTCGCGCAGAATCAGATCCAAGATGGCCGCGCGCGGCGGCTCCGAATCCAAGCCGCGAAGGAAGGCCTCTCCTTCCGCGTAACGACCCACCACGCGAAGGCCGGCCGTCTGCAGCGCCGCGCAGATCGCCTCGCGGACGAACAGTTGGTCGTCCAGAACCGCAACACTGATCACGGCGTTCGAAGTCGTAGGGAGGGTATCCATGGGCACACGCGAGATACCCCCCCCCGGCCGGAAGCGACATTGCGGTCCACCGCGATCGAGCGTCGACTGATGAACGGTGCTCTTACTGGGCGGGAGGCAACTCGGAGGCGAGGAGCTTCACCGCGGCAACGCGCAGATCGCGGGTCAGCTCGCGCAGAAGCTCTCGCAGGTCGGCGGGGCGAGTGGCCTCCGGCGTGAATCCCAGCCACTCCTCCAAGCTGACCTTGGGCGCGTGGCTGTCTGACTCCAGCTGATCCGCCAGCGCCAGCAGCGCCGCGATGGGCATCTTCGGGAGCTCATTCTCCCGGAGCGCCAGAGCCAGCTCCCACAGCTGTTCCGGGGTGATGTTGAGGCTGTCGTCCCCGGTGAGCTCTTGACAGACCCGCGCGGCGAAGAGGTCGGTGAAAGGCAGGTTGTTCTTGGGCGTGATGCCTTCGGTGGCCAGGGCCCTAAAGATGCTCTCCCCGGTCACGACCGGCTCAGTCACCGACCGCGACGCCACGGACTGGATGCCTCGACGCAACAGGTTTGCCTGGATCTCGGCGTCGCTGGGACGCACCACGAAGACACCACGGGTTCGTGCCGCCTCCTGGGCCGCGTCCATTGAACGTGTCTGCTCCACCGGAACCGTCCCGGTGGGGCGGGAGGAGCTGGGACCAAAGTAGAAGACGCGCGCGGGAGGTGTGATCGGTGAGTCAGCCATTGAGCGTGCGGAGCATACTACACCGCTGCCCAACGTCTTCTGAGCCGCCGGATCTTCTCCACCGCGCCGGTGGGAAGGGCGCGCTTTGCCAGCTCTCGGGACCAGCGGGCGGCGGCTTCGGTCCGAGTCCACCAGGCACCGGGTCCCCGGGCCGAGTGGATCCGAATCGCCGCTGTCTTGCGAACTTGGCTGGCCCAGTCCGCCTTGTACGACTCGGTTCCGCGCAAGAACTCATAGCCGCGACATCCTCTCTCGATCGCGTCCTTGAATGTCTCGCCTACGAGCACCAAGCCCACGCTCTTGTTCCGCCACGCCGGGTCGTAACCGGACTGAAAGTAGAGGAAGCGATCGCCCTGGAAGATCCCGTAGACGCTCGCCACCGCCGCGTCGCCCATCCTTAGCGTGTAGAGCCGAAGCTGACCGCGCTCCGCGAGCAGATGCGTGGCCTCGCGGTGAAAAGCCTCAACCCCAGGCCCTTTGATCCCTTGAGAGCCACCGTCGTCCGCCCAGCGCAACGAATGGAGCCAGAAAAACTCCGCCAGCGGACGGGCCAGCTCCTGGGGCACGTCGGTCTTCTCAATCCGATAGCCCGGCTGCTTCTCCAGCCACTTCTTGCGGCGCAGGTAGTTGTCGCGTCGGGCGGTGCGGTGCAGGAACGCGTCGAAGGTCTCGCCAGGAGCGAACGTCTCGAAGGGACAAAGGTAGCGCTCGCGGTTCAGCACCACGTCGCCTTCGTCCAAGAACTTCTCGCGCAGCGCCTCGAGCAACACCGAGTCCTCGCGCAGATCGGTCAGGTCGAGAAGATCCCAGCCTCCACGACGCAGGTGCAGCTCGTGCGCGAAGCGACGCGCCAGCTCGCGATCAAGACCGCGAACGGCGATCTGATCCAGATCGTCACTACCGACATGCGTCGCCGCCAGAAACGCCAACCGCCGCGCGCCACGTGACTTCTCGACTCCCAGCGGCAGCAGCCCTAGCAACGCGCCTTGACGATCGCGCGCCGCGAGGAGGAACAGTCGCCAATCCGCGCCGATCCGTCGACACCACGGGTAGATCCACTCCCAGCTCAGGAACGCTCCCGCGGCGCTCGCATCGTGGAGCGCGTTCCATTCCGTGCGCATCGCCGCAAGCTCGCCGAGCGAGGTGATCAGATCGACGCGAGCGAGCTCAGCCAGGGACCGCGAAGGTTCCACGCTTGAACCAATCAAATCCACTCGAGCGATCTCATCCACGGATGGCGATGGCTGCAGATCGAGCAGCATGGTTCACCCGTGCGCCTGGCGTGGCCGAGCGCTCTCATCCACAGCGTCACGCACCGCATGGGCGACGACGTCCATCACCTCTGGTGAGAGATCTTGGTGACACGGAATCTCGAGCACCCGCCGTCGCAGCATCGCGGTCTCGGGGAACTCGCGCGGGTCGCACGCTGGATGGAAGTGGCGCCAGAAGTCCACGGACTCCACGCCGCGCGCGGCGAGCCTCGCCATCACTTCGCGCTTGTCGTCCACCAGCAGCGGGTAGAAGAGCGGGCAGGTGCCAGGTGGCAGCTCCGCGAAGAGCGGCGGCGCCACGTCGCGCAGACGTCCCAGCAGGAAGAAGTAATTCCGCCGCCGCGTCTCCACGATCGACGGCAGGTTCTGCGCTTGAGCGATCCGCAATGTCAGCGGGCTCATCCCCAGCTCCACGTGCTCGCGGTTGAAGTGCCGCGTGCCGGTGGAGACGCGCTCCACGCCCGCGGCCGAAACGGTTCCTCGCCCCAGCTTTCGAATCGCGCCTCGGAGCAGCGCTCCCGCGGCGCCGCCACGAAGCTCCAGGTTCTGCAGAAGAGACGACGCCGCGTGGCTCAGGGTTGACGCGTGCGGGGGCGCGGGTGGCAGGGGAAGGCTGTAGCGCCGCTCGCCGTTGAGGGTCATCGCGCCGCCATTCGGGACAGGGAGCGTCTTGTAGAGACAGAAGATCCCCACCTCACCGGTCGTCCCCAAAGGTCGCGAGCCTTGGCTCGACAGCAGAGACAACGCGCAGTCTTCAATCAACGGAAGGTGCTGCTCGTCCGCCAACGCGCGCAACTGCTGGACCGGTCCGGGGAAACCCGCGTAGTGAATGAGGTAAATCGCCCTGGTCTTGGACGAGAGCTTCGCGCGCACGTCATCCAGGTCCACATCCCAGTGCGGACCGACTCGATAGAACTTGAGCTTCGCGCCCGCGTCCGCCAGCGCTTCGATCTCCACCCCGTGGTGGTAGCTGGGCACAAGGATCTCCGCCCCCTCCAGCCCGAGCATCCGCACCGTCAGCCACACCGCGTTGCGCGCGAAGTAGAAAAAGCGGACGGAGGAGGAGGAGGAGAACGGCACGAAGTCAGCCGGCTTCTTTCGGCTCCAGAGCATGCTGGGCCAGAGCGTGGGGAGCGCCGGAACGAACGTGTGACCCGCTTTTACTTCTTCCATCGCGCCAACCTTTCCTTGGCCACTGGCACCCAGCGGAACTTGGCCTCGCGCAGTGCGCGCCCGAAGGTGGTGTCGCGGAAGAAAAAAAGCCAGGTGTGCTTGCGGACCAGAGGGGTCCAGTCGCGCTTCCACACCATGTCCGGTCCCAGAAAGTCGAACGTATGAAGATTGCGGGCGATGCAGTCTCGCAGCACCTCCTCCATCAACAGCTGGCCGGGACTGCACTCTTTGAGTGACTCGTCGTACGCGGGCTTGAGCAGCAGGTATTGCCCGGCGTGGGTGAGCCCGAACTGGAACGCCACCGCCTTGCCGTCACAGCGCAGGAAGGAGAGCGCCAGCTCACCTCTGCCCGCGGCCTCGCGCGCCAGCTCCGTGTAGAAGCCGCGCGTCGCCGCGTCCTGAGCGATCGCGGTGCCGCCCTCCCCCTTCCAGCCGCTCTGCTCCAGCGCGAAGCCTTCCTCCAGCCGCGCCTCCAACTCTGGGCCGCCGACAAAGCGCTCGAAGGTGACGGGCCCCTTCTCTTCCAGCTTCTTGCGGCGGCGGCGGCAGTTCGCCTTGAACTTGGACGAGAGCGCTGCCGTCAGTGCGTCGTAGGAAGACGGCAGCGGAATGTACGGAGACTGCAGCGACTCCCACGTCCCGCTCACGCGCGAGGAGAAGGACCAGGCGGCGCCCTTCTCTGGGACGTCGACCAGCTTGAGCACATCCCAACCGCGGCTCGCTTCGAGGTGCTGAAAGAAGGCCGCGCTCACCGCGGAGGGATCTTCCCTGGCGATCAGATCAAAGCGACACGAGTGCTTGTTCGCGGCAGACGAGAGCTGTCGCACCGGCACGCCGTACCAGCGCACGCGCTCTTCAATCAGCGGCAACACGCCCACCAACCGCCCACCCTCATCGCGCGCGCAGAGCACGCGCAGCCGGGCACGCGGCGCGAAGTTGTCCAGCCAAACGCGAAGGAAGGCGTGGCGGTAGAAGAGCTGGTCGTCCGTTGCTTCGACCAGCTCGTCCCACTCCTTCTCCAGCTTCATGAACGCCAAGCGATCGCGGACCTCTTCCACGCGCGGCAGAGCCGTTTGCAGCTTCAGCGCGTCCATGGCTCACAACCCCATGCGCGCCAACTTCACCACGCAGCGTGCGACCTTTCGGCTGTCGTGGCGAATGCGCTTCGCGTTGTGTCGGATCAGATCCGCTTCAACGGGGATCACCCCCAGCGATAGGAGCTGATTGCGATCCGCGTGCACCGGCACACCCCCGCGTGCGCTGTACCAACGCAGCAGATCCGCGGGCAGCGGCGCCGCGTTGACCAGCACCACGTCGACGACATGGCCCGCGTGCTCCAACACCGCTTGAACGTGATCCACGCAGGACATGGCGTCGGTCTCGCCGGGCTGGGTCATCAGGTTCGTGATCAGCACCTTGAGCGCTCGGGTGTTGCGCAGCGCCTCCGCGACACCGTCGACCAGCAGGTTCGGGAGCACGCTGGTGTAGAGCGAACCAGGCCCAATCGTGATCAGATCCGCGTCCGCGATCGCCTGCAGAAGTCCTGGCGTCGCCGCGGGGAGCCGAGGCTGCAGCGACACCCGGCGAATGCGCTGCTTGGAGCGACCGATGTTCCGCTCGCCCTGCACCTCTTGTCCGTCCGCCATCGACGCGACCAGTGTCACGGGCTCGGTGGTGGAAGGCAGCACGCGCCCCTTGGTCTGCAGCAACGTTGACGCGGCATCCACGGCTTGAAGAAAGTCACCCTTCAGCTCAGCCAACGCGGCTAGGACGAGGTTGCCCACCGCGTGACCGGCGATCCCCTTCTTCCCGGAGAAGCGGTGTTGGAAGAGCTCGCTCATCCCGCCCTTCCCGCCTGTTAAGGCGACCAGGCAATTTCGAACGTCGCCCGGAGGAAGCACGCCGCGCGTGCGACGCAACCGCCCGGAGCTTCCGCCGTCGTCGCTCATCGCCACCACCGCGGTGAGATCCAGCCCGGGCTCTTCCAACGTCGGGTCAGCCCGCGAGACCAAACCTTTCAGCAGCGTGGGTAAACCTGTTCCACCGCCCATGCAGACGATTCGCGTGCGGCGCGCGGGCTCGTTCTTCTGGATGATCTGGTTGCGCCCGGTCACCTGGCCATACTGGGCGTCTCCCATCAGCTCTGATACAGGCGCTTCCGTCGTAGCCGTTCCCATTCCCGCCACTCCTTGCCCGCAGTCGACTCAGCGGGACCCCTTGCGCATAAGCACATGCCGTACCGTGTGGAAGATGCAGGCCAGGTCCAGGAACAGGGATCCGTTCTTGATGTAATAGAGGTCGAATTCCAGCTTGTTACGGGCGTCCTCCACTGACGCACCGTACGGGTAGCGGATCTGTGCCCAGCCGGTGAGCCCAGGCTTGAGCGCGTCGCGGAGGTGGTAGTGAGGAAGCTGCCGTTTCAGCTCCTCCACGAACACGGGCCGCTCTGGCCGCGGGCCCACGAAGCTCATCTCGCCGCGCAGGACGTTGAAGAGCTGTGGCAGCTCATCCAGTCGTGTCTTGCGGATAAATTGTCCAACGCGCGTCACTCGGTCATCGTCGGTGCGCGCCCAGACCGCGCCGTTTTTCTCCGCGTCCGTCCGCATCGAACGGAACTTCCAGAGGTCGAACGGCCGCCCGCTCAACCCGGTGCGCTCTTGCTTGTAAAAAATCGGGCCCTTTGAATCGAGCTTTACAGCCAACGCGATGAGCAGCATGGGGAACCAGCCGAAGACCAGCATGGTGCCAGCGACGGCGATATCGAGCGCGCGCTTGAGGACGCGCCGCATCGGCGAGACCGTGAGGTCGTCCGAGAATGCGAGCTCCGCGACGCGAAGGTGCGCAACCGGAATGCGCCGGAGCACGCGTTCACAGAACCCGCCCGCATCGTAGACCTTGCGCCCTTCCAACCGGCAACGAAGCAGCGCGTCGACCCAGACGGTGCCACGTGGCTCGTCGATGGCCATCACCACGTATTCGGCGTTGAGCTTTCTTGCGATGACATCCAAGGAGTCCGACGGCGCGGCCTCCGCGCCAATCCGCTGCGGCTCGACGGCCCCGACGACGGAAAGCGCGTTCTCCCCTTCCGCTTCGATGAGTTTGGTCATCTGCAGCGCCTTCATCCCGCTGCCAATGATCAAGACGCGGCTGGGCGCTCCCACGACAGAGGGCAGTGCCCAACGGACCACGATGGTTCCCACGAACGCGCCTACCGCGCCGCCCATCAGCGCGCCCGGAGGGACCTGCGAGCGGGCGGCGGCGGCCGCCAGCGCCATCAACGTCAGCGCCACCCCCGCGGCTTTGAGCGCGCGCGTTCCGCGAAGGCGATCTTCACCGGCGACGCGCAGGTCGTAGAGATCCAGCGCATAGAGCGAAAATTGCAGCACCGCGGCCACCGCGACCGCCATGAAAGCGAAGGCCGGAAGCCAACCCAGCAGTGCGCTGGGCTCTCCCTTGCTCATCACCGCCGTGGAGACCCCCGCCGCGCCCAACCCGCAAGCCAGGGCAATCGACCGCGACTCCACGACGAAGAAGGTCAGTTTCCGTGCAGAGAAGTAGTGATGAAACGCCCGCAGCATTGGTCTCCCCGCCCGCCTACGCGCCCGCTCTCCGCTGCTTCACTACTTGTACTTCTTGAGGTACGGCGTGAACGTCTGCGACGCGCCGTTGAGCACGCAACCGATGACCGGCGCACCGGCAAGGCACTCCAACGCCTGATGCACGCGTTTGGTGGGAGTGA
>JBQTKE010000087.1:0-8942 GCA_052386435.1 Myxococcaceae bacterium | reverse complement strand
ACCGCGTCGTCCTCGGAGACGAGTCCGCGGGAGGCGAGGCTGCGTACCAGGCTGCCGACTTCCCCCCGCGAAGGCGCCGAATCCGCGCGCGACGGGATGGTCTTCATCACCTCGGGAAAGCGCAGGCGCACGGCGGCGGCGAGTCGGTCTCCCTGCAAGGGGAGTCCCTCGGCCGCTCTGAGTGCTTCGCGAGCGTCACTCCGTCGCTCTGCCAGTTTCGCGAGCGTCTTCGTTAGTCCATCGCGTTCGACCGACGGCGGGAGAGAGAGGGTGGCGTCGTGTTGCTCGAGTGCCTGGGCCACCGATTCGCGGAGAGAGTGGGCTCCCGACTGTTCCAGGTCTTCGAGTCGATCAAACTCGCCGCTGTAGCTCTGAAGGCGGTCCGCGGACAGCTCTCCCAACTCGGCGGCGCGCTCGAGCGCTCTGCGGAGTTTTTGGGCAAATGGCTTGATGGCGTTGGGTGATTCAAGGACGCGGCGAATGAGCTCCCGCCGCTTTCGCTCTGCCCGTGGCTTCGCGGTCTCCATCACGGTGACTTCGGATTCGTCGAACTCCGTGACCTGGGAGTCTTCGTTTGATCCGGAATCGCCCAACAGGCTCCGGTCGAGGCGATTCCTCACCGACGTGGTCGGAGGGTCTGCTCGGCGCTGCGGCAGTGCCGCCTTCGCGACCTCTCTCAGTTGCGCGGGCAGGTTCGCGGGTAGCTTCTCGCCGGTGAGAAAGCCGCGCCTCGCCGCGTGTGTGATCAGAATCTGAAGCTGACGCTCGTAGCTTTCAGTGTGCGCGGGTCGCGCGTTCGTCTCGAGAAGCTTTGAGACGCGTGCGATGCGCTCGAGGATGGCGTCCTTCGCCGGCATTCGCAGATCGCCCGGAAGGCCGCGCTTGACCCGAGGCAGAGACTCGAGACAGTGGAGCTCCTCCTTCGCCCGTCGGATCCGCACCTCGATGGGATCGCGAAACGCCTCTCTCTGCACCCGCTCCGGCACGATGCCCGAACGGGCCGCGCGAAGCTGCGCCAGCTCATCGCGGACGGATCGTACGTTCTGATCGAGCGTGAGCTCAGGAACGCGTGGAAGTCGGCGCGCGGGCGTGGTCTTCGGTAAGAATCGAGGTGCCACGTGCAGATTGCTTGCAAGAACGCCTCCTAGAGGGAGGAGGTCGCCAAGTGGCGAGAAACGACCGAATTTCTTTCAAAACTTCGTGCGCCCCTGTTCAATTTTCGTTCAGGTTGGGGGCGCCCGCGCGCCAACTGCTGCTTGGAGTGGGCAGTGTCCTCGCGCGCAACGGTGGGGCTTGTCAGCGTGTCGAGCCTATGCCTGCTGAGCTCACGCAGCGTGCTTGGGGTTAACGCCCCCGCCGCCGGCGCTACTTCTTCGCGGTGGCCTGCGTGCCTTGGGGAGGGGCGGTCAGCGCCAGGGGAATCTTGAACTGCTCAAGCAAGGCTTCGACTTCCACCGGCTTGGACAAGCACGCGCTGGCGCCGGCCTTGAGTGACTGCTCGACCATCTCCTGCGAGTGGCGTGCGGTCATGGTGATCAACTTCACGGCTTCGAAGCCCTTGCGCGCGCGGATGCGGCGGCAGACTTCGAGTCCGTCCAGGTCCGGCATATTTAGATCGATCAGCATGCCGTGCGGCTTCTGTTCGGAGACCAAGAGCAGCGCTTCCACACCTGACGTCGTGGTCGTCGCTTCAATCTGCGCGGCGTACGGCTTGAACGCACGGCGCATGGCGTCCAGCACCGGCTTCTCGTCGTCGACAATCAACAGACGCACCACGCCGCTCCCCAACTCGTCGGGCACGGGCATCTGGTGGGCAATCAGGAAGGTGCGCAGGTCGGTGGAGCGCACGCGCCGGTGACCGCCCGGGGTCCGGAACGCCAACAAGATGCCGCGGTCGATCCACTTGCTGACGGTGGAGGGGTCGACTTGGAGCAAGCGGCTGATGTCGTGCGTGGTGTAGAGCTGATCCATTTCGGTGAACCTCTGATGCAAAAAATGAATAACTCGAGAGAGCCGGTCAACTGGGGCTCCCTGGACCTGCGACGGTGGACGCGGTGGGCTCTCCCTTCATCGCCTCCAGGGTCTCAGACCATCGGCCCCGGGCCTTCAAGCACAGCTCCACCAAATCCCGAGCGGCGCCGCGGCCTCCCGGGTAGGTGCTCACGAAGAGCGCCTGTTGGTGGACTTCAAGCGCAGCGTCGGCAGGACAGCAAGGAAGACCTACTCGCGCCATGGGCCCCAAGTCGTTCACATCGTCACCCATGTAGGCGCACGCCGACGGCGGAACGCCGACACTTTCAAGCAGCTCGCGCAGCCCCGCGACTTTGTCCTTCCGTCCTTGAAACACCGCGGCCATCCCCAACTCTTTCGCGCGGGTCTCAACAATCTTGGAGGTTCGCGCGCTCAACACTGCGCTGCGCACTCCGGCAAGTCGCGCCATCACGATGCCGTGGCCGTCTTTCACGTCGAAGCGCTTGAGGGCCTCGCCAGTGTCTCCGTAGTAGAGGCCACCGTCGGTCAGGACGCCGTCCACGTCGAAGATGAGCAGCTCCACTTGCGCGGCGCGGGCGCGGAGCTCGTCGCTCGCAGGCTTTCCGGAAGTGGGGAGATTCATTCTTGGTGTCGAAGGGCTTTGCGGATGGCCAGCACGTCGCGGAGCGTCTCTTCGAACAGCGGGAACGACAGGGAACAGGGGCCGTCGCACAGCGCCTGGTCGGGATCTTCGTGCACTTCGGTGAAGAGCGCGTCGATGCCTGCGGCCGCGGCGGAGCGGGCGAGCAGCCCCACGAACTTGCGCTCTCCGGCGGTCTCTTCGCCTCCGGCTGACGGGAGCTGCACGGAGTGGGTGGCGTCAAAGCAGGTGGCCAGGCCGGCCTCGCGCATCACGAGCAGGCCGCGCATGTCGACGACCAAATTGTTGTAGCCGAAGCTGGCGCCGCGCTCGGTGACGATGACGTTGGTGTTCCCCGCTTCGAATGCTTTGCGCGCGGAGTGGACGATGTCCTTGGGCGCCACGAATTGGCCCTTCTTGATGTTCACGCCGCGGCCAGAGCGCGCGACCGCTTCGACCAAGTCGGTCTGCCGGCAAAGGAACGCAGGGACCTGGATGATGTCGGCGACCTCGGCGACTTCGGTGACCTGCGCGACTTCGTGCACGTCGGTCAGGATGGGCACGCCGACGTCGCGTTTCACCTTGGCCAGAACGCGTAGGCCTTCTTTCAAGCCGGGGCCACGGTAGGACTTGCGGCTGGTGCGGTTCGCTTTGTCGAACGAGCACTTGAACGCAAACGGAAGCCCGAAGCGCTCGCAGATCTCACGCACCTTGCGTGCGTGACGCAGCACCATCTCTTCCGACTCAATGACGTCCGGCCCAGCTAGGACAAGGAGCGGTCTTCCTGGGCCCACCGGATGCCCGGCGAGGGTGACCATGGGGCTGCGGACACTACTCGCTTGCGAGGTCATGGTCACCTACATCGTCACAAAGTGCACTTGTGGATGGCACTTCAGGATCGGGTGGGGTGGCGCGCATCACGGTGCTCAAGCGCGGCCCGCACGAACCCCTGGAAAAGAGGGTGAGGAGCGAACGGCTTACTCTTGAATTCCGGGTGAAACTGGCAACCGACGAAGTGGGGGTGGTCGGTCAGCTCAATCATCTCGACCAGATTCAGCTCAGGGTTCTGCCCCGAAAGCACCAGCCCGGCCTCCTGCAGCTTGCCGCGGTACTGGTTGTTGACCTCGTAGCGGTGACGGTGGCGCTCCTGAACCTCCGCCGCCGCGTAGAGCTTGTGGGCCAGGGTTCCGCTCTTGAGCGCGCAGCGGTAGCTGCCCAAGCGCATGGTCCCGCCCTTGTCCTGCACGTTGACCTGCGACTCCATCAGCGTGACGACGGGGTGGGTGGTCTTGGGATCGAACTCCAGTGAGTTCGCGCTGGTCAGCCCCAGCACGGTTCGCGCGTATTCGATGACCGCCATCTGGAGACCCAAGCAGATGCCGAAGAAGGGGATCTTCTTTTCACGCGCGTAGCGAACGGCGGCGATCTTTCCCTCGGTGCCGCGCACGCCGAAGCCACCGGGAACCAGAATCGCGTCGACGTTGGCGAGCAGCTTCGCCGGGCCCTGCGTCTCCACTTCCTGCGAGTCGACGAAGACGAGCTCAACCTTCACGTCGTTGCCGATGCCGCCATGGAGCAGCGCTTCGTTGAGGCTCTTGTAGCTCTCGGTGAGGTCTACGTACTTGCCGACAATGCCGACGCGAACTTCGCCGCGCGACGGGGAGTAGACCTTCTCGCAGATGCGCTCCCAACGTTCGAGCTTGGGCGCGCGCGACCAGATGTTGAGGATCTCCGCGAGTCGCTCGTCGAGCCCCTGGCGGTGCAGCTCCAGCGGCAGCTCGTAGATGCTCTTCACGTCCGGCGAGGTGAACACGCTGCGCGGGTCCACGTTGCAGAACATGGCGATCTTGTCCTTCATCTCGCGGGAAATTTCGCGATCAGTGCGGCAGATGAGGATGTCCGGCTGAATGCCGATCTCGCGCAGCTTCATCACCGAGTGCTGCGTGGGCTTGGTCTTCACCTCTCCCGCGGCGGCGATGTACGGGAGCAGCGTGAGGTGGATGTAGAGGACGTTCTCCGCGCCCACGTCGTAGCGCATCTGACGGATGGCCTCGAGGAAGGGGAGCGATTCGATGTCGCCCACGGTGCCGCCGACTTCGACGAGCACCGCGTCCGCGTCCTGCGCCGCCGCGCGGATGTAGCTCTTAATTTCATCTGTGACGTGCGGAATCACCTGCACCGTCTTGCCCAGGTACTCTCCGCGGCGCTCTTTCTGAATGACCGAGTTGTAGATGCGGCCGGAGGTGAAGTTGTTGAGCTTGGTCATCTGGGCGCTGGTGAAGCGCTCGTAGTGACCCAGATCCAAGTCGGTCTCGCCGCCGTCGTCGGTGACGAAGACCTCGCCGTGCTGGAACGGGCTCATCGTGCCGGGATCGACGTTGATGTACGGGTCCAACTTGACCAGCGTGATGTTGAGCCCGCGGTTTTCAAGCAGGGCGCCCATCGAGGCCGACGCGAGCCCCTTGCCGAGAGAGCTGACCACACCGCCGGTGACGAAGATGAACTTGGTCTTCTTGGAGCGCATGACTGTTGATGCCAGAGGTGGCGGCGCCCCGTCAACGACGCTCTAGAAGTCGCTCCGCGGTGGCCAAGTCTTCAGGCGTGTCGACCCCCACGCTGCGGTAGCTCGTGACCAGGCAGCGGATCCGAATTCCGTTTTCCAGGGCGCGAAGTTGTTCGAGTTTTTCCGCGTCCTCCAGAGGGGAAACGGGGAGCCGGGAGAGCTGCAGCAGGGTGTCACGACGATAGCCGTAGAGCCCGACATGCGCCCATCGCTTGTGAGCCGGGGCGCGTTCAAAGGGCACGTCGTGACGGGAGAAGTAGAGGGCGTCGCCGTTGAGCGCGAGCACCGCTTTCACCACATTCGGGTTGGCGCGTTCGGCCTCGTCGAGAGGGCGGACCAAGGTGGCCAGGTTCACTGCGGGCTCGTCGAAGGCGGAGGCGAGGAGCTTAAGCGCCGCGGGATCGATGAGGGGCTCGTCGCCTTGGACGTTGATGAAGACGTCGCCGCGGAACACGCGAGCGACTTGCGCGACTCGGTCCGTGCCGCTCGCGCAGTCGGGAGAGGTGAGTTGGACGCGTGCGCCGAACTTGATGGCCGCGTCCGCGATCCGTTGATCATCCGTGGCGATGAGCACGCGCGAGAAGGCGCCGCTTTCCGTGCAGGCTCGGTACACGTGCTCGATCATTGGTTTGCCCGCGATCAGGGCGAGAGGCTTGCCGGGAAAGCGCGTGGAAGCGAAGCGAGCGGGGATGACGCAAACGGGGGAAGACACGCAGTGAGAGTGCCGCAATTCTACGTATTGCGCACGCGCGGCGATCCGCGCGTGAACGGTCTGCCAATCATCGCCGGTAGCGCCCTCGGCCTGCACGCGCGCGATACGTCGATCGATCTCAGTCGCCCAAGCAGCCTGAGCATCTGCTTCGGGCTCTCCGTCCACGCTGGCAATCAGTTCAGCCGCAAGCTTGCTCGTGGGCTCCACGATTCCTGATAGCCTCCGCCCATGCGCTCGGTTCACCATCGGTACACATGGAATGAGTACGTGTCACTGAGCCTCTCAAGCAACGTGAAGCTCGAGTTCTTTGAGGGCGAGATCTTCGCGATGGCGGGTGGCTCACCGGAGCATTCGGCGATGGCGATGGCCGTGGGCGTTCAGCTGGGAACGCAGCTCGAGGGTAAGCCTTGCCGCGCGTACAATTCCGATCTTCGCATCCGCGTTGCGTCCACCGGGTTGGGCACCTTCCCTGATGTCTCGGTTGTGTGCGGACAGCTGGAACGGGATTCCGAAGATGCAAACACTGTGATCAATCCGACGGTCCTCGTCGAGGTTCTAAGCCCCTCCACCGAGGAATACGACCGGGGCGCCAAGTTCGACAATTTCCGGCGGATCGCTTCTCTGAAGGAGCTCGTTCTGGTCAGCTATCGCGAAAAGTTGGTCGAGGTATTTCGCAGAAACGATCAAGGACAATGGGCCCGCTTTGAGGCCCGCTCGAAAGCAGTCGTTCGGCTCGAATCCATCGACTGCGTTCTCGATGTCGACCGAATTTACTCAGGAATTGCGCTCAAGAACTGACCTCTTATCGCGAGCGCAGTCGAGCTGGATGGATCTCCCGACTCGCGTTCGGTTTGCCAGTCATCTCCGGTCGCGCCCTCGGCCGATCGTTGCCTAACAAACTGCGGCGGTGGTCGCGGACGCCGAGGGTGTCTACCCTCGCGCCATGAAAACTGTCCTTCACATCGTGGGCGCTCGGCCGAACTTCATGAAGGTTGCGCCGATCTATCGGGCCATCAAGCAGCGCGGCGCGTTGCGGCAGCTCCTGGTCCACACCGGCCAGCACTACGACGTGAAGATGAGCGACGTGTTTTTCACGGACCTGGGAATGCCCGCGCCGGATGTTCATCTCGGCATCGGCTCGGGCTCTCAGACGGAACAGACGGCGAAGGTGATGTTGGAGCTGGAGAAGGTGTTCATCAATGAGAAGCCGGACCTCGTCTCAGTGGTGGGCGACGTGAACAGTACGCTCGCGGCGGCGCTGGTCGCGGCGAAGTTGCTCATCCCGCTCTCGCACGTGGAGGCGGGTTTGCGCAGCGGCGACCGCACGATGCCGGAGGAGATGAATCGGCTCGTCGTGGATCGTCTGTCAGACCTTTTGCTCACGCCTTCTCCGGATGCCGACGAGAACCTGCGCAAGGAGGGCATTCCCGCGGAACGGATTCACTTCGTCGGCAACGTGATGATCGATTCTCTCCTCGCGTCGAAGGCGCAGGCGGAAAAACTGCCCACGCTCTCCTCGCTGGGGCTGACCTCGGGCAACTACGCGGTCTGCACGCTGCACCGCGCGTCCAACGTGGATGATCCGAAAATTCTCAACGGGCTCATCGACGCGTTGAAACATGTTTCACAGCAGCTCCCCGTAGTGTTCCCGGTTCACCCGCGCACGCGGAAGATGCTGGGCGAGACCAAGCTCGAGACAACTCACCCGCGGCTGAAGCTGGTGGAGCCTCTGGGCTACCTGGACTTCCTTGCGCTGACCTCGCAGGCGAAGTTGATCCTCACCGACTCCGGCGGACTTCAAGAGGAGTCGACCGCGCTTAACGTACCCTGCCTCACCTTACGCGAGAACACGGAGCGGCCTGTCACGGTCGCGGTGGGATCCAATTTGATCGTGGGAACCGATCCGGAGCGGATCAAAGCGGAAGCGACGAAGGCGCTGCAGGGCCAGGGCAAGCGTGGCCGGGTGCCGGAACTCTGGGACGGCAAGACGTCGGAGCGGATTGCTGCCTTGTACGAGCGTTTCCTTTCAGAAAAAAACTAGGCTTCCACCCCTCCCAGCGACGACGCTTGGCTGTCCGGAGGAGAGCGTCATGAAGCGTTGGGCACACTGGGTTGGCTTGTTCTTGGTTGGAGCGTCCGCAGGGTCCGTGCGCGCCGAGCCGCCGGTCGCAGGCGCGAAGCAGCTGAAGCTCAATGACACCAGCGGAGCCATCGCGGAGCTGACGACCACGCTCCCGGACGGCCGGCGCGAGATGCTGATCGTGGGGCAGGTGGAAGCGGCGCAGCCGGCCATCGCCAATGCGTACCCGCGCGACAAGGCGTCCTGCATGGGGCTCAAGGTCAAGGTCGAGGATTACCAAGCGCTGCTGCAGGCGGTGCGCCGCGCCAAGTGGGCGAAGTGGTCGTCGAAAGACGTCTCGTGTGAGAAGCGCGAGCGGGTGAAGTTGGCGGTCACCGCTTTTGCCGGCGAAGGCTTTGAGCCCATCGGCCGTCAGGAAGCCAACTGGTGCGCACCCGCGAAAGCGCTGGCCGCGGATCTACGAGCGCTAAGGAGCGCGGCGGAGAAAGCCGGCAAGGCGGCGATGGACGAGTGTCGAGCGCGGAAGGATTGAAGCGCTGGAGGCGTCACTCTGCTCACGCTCGCCGCTGCGTTCGACTCCACGAGGGTGAAGCGGCGAAGGCCAGGCTTTGGGCAGCGAGTTCTAGAGCGATGCCGCAGCTCTCGCGTCGTTCACGAGCAGCAGCTGCCTCACGCCGATGGCGAAGCGGCTGAACGGGACCGCGCGATCTCGCTCGAGCTGTTGCACCCACGCGGGCACGCCGCGCGGTCCGTGCTGGATACAAATGACCGAGCTGCGCTGCTGCGCGAGACAGGGGCCCAGCAGCGGGCCGCCGCTCCACATTTGATCTCCCGCGAGATGGATGCGGAGGTTGCGATCCACCGCGACTTTCCACCCGTCCGGGTGCTCGTACGCCGTTCGATCGAAGGCACACGCGAACGCGGGTCCCAATCCTTGCTGAATCGCAGGGAGCATCTCTCGACCAGCGATCCCGAA
>JBQTKE010000086.1:0-6726 GCA_052386435.1 Myxococcaceae bacterium | reverse complement strand
GTGCGAAAACAACACGCCCCAGCCGTTGCCCAACCAGGGGTGAAACTGAACCTTGCCTTCTGTGGTCTCTGCCGTGAAATCCGGCGCCACGTCTCCCAATCGCAATGGCATTCGCTGTTCCTCGTTCGGAAATGGGTTTGCGTAGGACTAACAGTTAGGACTAACCAAAGCAGGCCAGAAAATCAGAAGGGCGCATCTTCATCCGAGGGGGGTGGGGGCTCTTCGCCGAAGCCGCCAGCGCTGCTCCCGCCACCACCACCGCCCTGACGCGCGATCTCCGCTTCAATCGCCGCGAGGAGCTGGCGCTCTTTGTCGTGGAAGCGGGCCTTGGACGGATCCGCCAGAGAGCGCTTGGCGCCAGCTGCGTAGTACTCGAGGTCTTGCTCGGTAGCGCCGAAGATGGGCGCGCCTTTGCTGCGGCCGTAGTTCGGAAAAACTGGACCGCCGCCAGGAGCTGCCGCGCGAGCGCCGTTGGAGGCAGCGCGACGCGGAACAGGGGCGCCCAAGGCGAGCTCGCCCAGAGAAAGGGAGAAGCCTTCACCGGCCTTCACCGCTGTACCAATTCGGACCTGTTCAATGGAGCCGTCCGGACGGGAAACCGCGACAGTCACAGGGTATTCGGAGTCACTCATGTGGGCGGCACCCTGTTCGTGAAGGCAGGACCTGTCAAGCACCGGAAACGTCTCTGGAGGCCGCTTTGCACATTGCTGGGCGGAGTGCCTATACCCCGCCGCATGCTTGCCCAGACCGATGCTGTTGAACGCCGACGCTCGCCGCGATTCGTCGCCGCAGGAGTGTTCGCGCACCTCTGTCACCAGGGGCGGTCGTTCCCTTGTCACGTTCACAATGTCTCCGCGGGCGGGCTCTCGGTGCTCTCGCGCGAGCGGGTGGGCCGTCATTCGGATGTCGCGCTGAACCTGGCGATGAAGGGTTGGACGCGGGTCCTCACGGTTCGCGGCCGGATCCTCGACGACGATGGACCAACCGTTCGGATCGCCCTCTACCCGCTGGCGGATGAGGCGGCGGAGTTGTTTGACCGGCTGCTTCAGCAGTTGGATGCGACCAGCGCGAAGCCTCCGCCTCCTCGGCTTTGGGTTCCGCCACCTCCGGAGCGGGAGGAGCAGGAGGCTTCGGAGTTGGAGATGGAGCTCGAGGGGCTGCGGGGGCGCGTCCGGGCCTTGGAGCGCGCGCTGCAGGACGAGGTGAAGCGTCGGGAGTCCGCGGAGATCGCGGTGGATCGGCTGGCGACGGAGCTGGCGCACAGGCGGTGAGGTCTTCGCGTTAGTGTTCGTTCACCTTTAAACGCCTAGGTCGCCTTCCCACATAGCGCTTGGTCCCCTTCATCCCCAGCCTTCCTGGCAATGGGCATGGGAATTACCCAGGAGCGGTTCACCGAAGAGGACCACTCCCGCTTCAAGGAGCGACTTCGCCGGTCATTGACCCTCTTGAGGGATGTCCTCTGCCGGGAAGGTTTCGGCGCGGGGCCGACGACGGTGGGCGCCGAGCTGGAGATGTTTCTGATCAACGCCCAAGGCCGCGCGGTGCTCGACAACTCCGCGGTCAAAGCGCGCAGCAAAGATGCCCGCGTCTGCCTGGAGCTCAACCGCTACAACTTGGAAGGGAACGCACAGCCTCAGCCACTCAAGGGCAAGCCTTTCACCGCACTCACGCAAGAGCTGAAGGAGATTGTCGGCCACGTTGCGAGCGCGGCGAAGGAGTCCGATGCTCGCGTGGTGGTGATTGGGATTCTCCCCACCCTCGTTTTGGAAGAGCTGGGCCGCGAGGCGATCAGTAATACGCCTCGCTACCGCGCGCTCTCGTCGGGGATCTTCCAGGCTCGGAACGAGGCTCCGCTGCGCGTGCGGATCGATGGGGATGATCCGCTGGAGCTCGATTGGGACGAGGTTTCGCTGCAAGGCGCCAACGCGTCGTTCCAAGTCCACCTGCGCGTGAAGCCAGACGACTTCGCTCGCGTGTACAACGCGGCCCAGCTCGCCACCGGTCCTGCGTTGGCGCTCTGTGGAAACTCTCCCCTCTTCTTGGGCCATCGGCTCTGGGAAGAGACGCGGATCGCCTTGTTCAAACAAGCGACGGATGATCGCGGAGACTTAAGCCACGCCGCGTGGCGTCCGATGGCGCGCGCGTCATTTGGTAACGGCTGGGTTCGCCAGGGTGCGCTGGAGCTGTTCGAGGAGAGCGTGGCTCTGCACGCGCCGCTGCTTCCTGTCTGCTTCGACGAGCCCGCGGAAAACATGGCGGAGCTGCGCCTCCACCACGGCACGGTCTGGACGTGGAACCGCGCGGTCTACGATCCTGATGGCGGAGGACATCTGCGGATTGAATATCGTCCCCTCCCTGGGGGCCCCTCTTACGTCGACATGGCGGCGAACGCGGCGCTGTTGATCGGCCTCACGCTGGGCTTGGCGGAGGACAGCGACGCGCTCCTGGCTGCGATGCCCTTCGCCTATGCGGAGCGCAACTTTTATCAAGCCGCGAAGCGCGGCCTGGACGCGGAGCTGCTCTGGCCTTCGCGCTCGTCGCCCTCCCCTCGACCACAGAAGGCGCCCGCGCTGTTGGCCAAGTTGCTGCCGCTGGTGGGTCGTGGTCTCAAACGCGGCGGCGTCGACAACGCGGAGATTGATCAATTGGTGGGCCTGCTCACGGATCGACTCGCAAGCGGACAGACGGGAGCGCGCTGGCAACGGCACCAGGTGGAGGTCCATGGAGGCGCTCGCAGTCCCGACGCGCGTCGCAAGATGCTGGAGCTGTACCTCGAGCGATCCGCTTCGGGAGAGCCGGTTCACCGCTGGCGATGAGCGGGCTACACTCTCTTGGATGCGACGCCTTCTCTACCTGTGTGCAGCCTTGAGCGTGGCCGCCAGCTGCGTGCGCAAGTCCACGCTCATCCCCGCCAAGGCCATTCTGGATCTGAATTGTCCGAAAGAGTCGCTCACCATCATGCCCCTCACTGGCGCGGACGAGGGGCCGCATCTGGTGACGGGGTGCGGACGCAAAGCGACCTACGAGCTCAGCCCGATTGGCGACTGGGCGCTCACCGACGCGGTGACGAATGATCCGGTGCACATCATGCCGGAGCAGTCGAACTAACTAACTCACGTCTTGGGACCAACCCAGATCGCGCTGTGTGGCTCCGCCGCGTCCTCCGGCGCATGCGCGGAGTAGAAGTAGGCAGCCACCGCCGCGCGTCCCCTTCCTTCAGGGCATTCCACCGGCGTGGGATGTCCATGCCAAAAAGTATCGCCGTGGTTCATCACCACCATGCGGTCGAGCACGGGTGAGATCTTCGCTTCGCACCGGGTGAGCTCAGCGTTCCAGAGCTCCAAGGCGCCGCCCCAGTCCGGCAGCCATCCGTCGTTCAAGTAATAGAGAACCGTCACGCGACGTGAGAGCGAACGAAACCGATCGCGGTTGAAGTCGGCGTGCAGAGCGAGGTGCCCGCCGCGCAAGGTGCAGTGCAGGCCCGCACCGCGAAAATGCGGATCCGCGATGAGCCCATAGATCCCAGTCAGGGTTTCGAGAAAATCGATGAACGCCATCCCGCACAACTCGTTGAGCAGATGCCGAAGTCGACCATCGACGCCTTCGAACGCGTTGCGCTGAAGCTGACCCAAGCGCGCCGACTGCTCCTCGTAGTCCCGCCGCTTCCAGTCGGGATGATCCGCGGAAGGGAAAGCGGCGGCGAGCTCTCGGGCTGTGCTCGCTCCGAGAAACGCATCCAGCACGACGTGCGGATACGGCTTCGCCTTCCGGTAGCTCTCGCGCTGCGCCAGCGCCAACGTCCTCAGCGCCGGCTTCAAGAGGAAGAAGTGGGGGCCGCTCGCCAACTCAGACGTCTCTCGGGTTCTTGAAGAACGTCTGTTGGTAGTACGCCAGCTCGCCAATCGACGCGCGGATGTCGCTGAGCACGGTGTGAACGGCATCCAGCTTGGTGCGGCCCGGAGCGTTCGGGTACCACGCTCGGGTGAGAATCTTGACGCTGGAGACATCGACCATCCGGTAGTGAAGGAAGCGATCGAAGCCGGGCATGTACTGCTTGATGAAGAGCCGATCCGTGTGGATGGAGTTCCCAGAGAGAACGCCTTCGCCGAACTCACAGTGCTCAGAGAGCAGCGCGGTAGCGTCCTTCTCCACAATGCGCAGAGAGAACTCCGACTTGCGCACCCGCTCCAACAACCCGTTCTGGGTGTGCATCTGTTTCACGAACGGTTCCATCCGTTGCAGCACTTCTTCCGGCTGCCACACGGTGCGCTCCAGCTCGGCGATGGGCTTCAGGTCCGGGCCTGTGATGACCATCCCGAACTCGATGATCGCGTTGGACTCCACCTCCAGTCCGGTCATCTCCAAGTCGCACCAGATGAAACGCGTCTCTCGTTGGTTCATGCGCGGGTCGTGACACAGACCCGGGACTCCTGTCACGAGATGAATAGACGCCCGCGCTGACTCGGACTTGGAGGCTCAGTGCCCGGACTTGTCGACCCACCCGGGTCAGGCTCGACCACACTTCGGTGGGTCTTGGCCTTGAGCGGAGCTGACACCAGCCACGCGGCCGTCGCCTGAACCTTGATGAAGGCTCGGTCATCAGCCGCGGTAGACGCGCGATGCGACGTTCGTCTTGCAATCCCTAGGTTCTTCAGTGTGCATGGGACTCCTTTCTTAGCGGAAACTTCGGCTCCTGATCGGCCGATAACGAAGAACCATGAGTGACACCCGCGTCGGCCGTTCCCGCACCGCCAACCTGACCCTGGTCGAAAAGGACCAGCTGGAGACAGCGGTGTCATCGTTGGACGGCAGGGCGGACGAACAACTGGGCGGCAAGCTCAACATCGTCTCGCGGTTCTTGACCCGCTTCACGACCCGGGACGAGAGCATCACGACCGACGTCGCGGCCGCGAAGAAGGCGCTTGAAGTGGCCCGGGCGGACGGAACAATCACCGCTGAAGAGGCGGACCTCATTGAGTCCAAGGTTCGGGAAGCCGAGCGCGAGATCAACGGGTTCGCGTCGTTCAAGCGCAACGTCGCCGACGTCGCCTCCGTGGGAGCCGCGCTTGCGGTCGGCGCGGCCGCGGCGCCTCTGGGCCTGACCGCGGTCGGAATTGCCACGGCCGGCGGCGCGCTCAACGTGGTCACGCACGCCGCGGTTCAGGGACGCGGCTACAGCTTGCAGAACCTCGGCATCGATGCGGTCACCGGCGGTGCTTACGCCGGCGTGGCCAAGACCCTTGGGGCATGGAAGTTCGCGCAGGCGGTCCTTCCGAGCGTGCTCGGCCGAGCGGGTGTAATCGCCGCAGGCACCCTGGGCGTGAGCACCGCCACCGATGCATCGCTGGACTCGCTGGGTTGGAGCGTCGCCGAGCCCGCCAAGCCTCCTCCGGCGGAGCTGCCACGCGAAGACAAGGCCGACGAACCACGCTAAAGAACGCGCTGAGCTGGGTGTGCGCCAGAATCGGGATGTCCGCGAACTCCACGGCCACGCCCGCCCTACCCCGCGAATCGGTCGCCCCAAAGCGCGCCGGGTGCCAGGCGGCTGGAAAGCCGACCTGTAAGCAAACGACACAATGAGAGCGTGTTTTACACCTGACGCGTCAAAGCGGTCTGCGCGCGTCTGTCTACAGGGCCTGAAAAATTCATTTACCCTCCAAAATACACATCATGGATCCAGGCGCTTCAAGAATTGTCGTCTGTATTTGACGTTTGGCGCGTGGGTTGCGTTGCCGCCCGCGGCTTCCTCCACGAAGGCGTCCTCTACCTATGCGGCAGCGTTTATCGATTTACGCAGTCCTTCTTTGTTGTCTGGGTTGTACGGCGGTCACCAACCTTCAAGGCGTTTGCGGCGCAGATGAATGTCCAGGCGCTGGCGCGTTGGGCGCGACCTGTGCCACCGGCGCGGATTGCGGCTCTGGCGAATGCCAAGGCGGCGCCTGCATCCAAGGCAAGCGCCCGTTGGGCACGGCCTGTGTCATTGGCGCTCAGTGCGCGTCCGGCACCTGCACGGAGAAGACCTGTCGCCCGGACGAGCTGGCCTCTTCGCTGACCGCGGAGGGAACGTGCAAGAAGATCGATCTGATCTTCACTGTCGACAATTCGCAGTCGATGCAAGAAGAGCACAAGGCGATGCGGACGACAGTGTTCCCCGCGTTCGCCAAGGCGCTGAAAGGAATCAAGGGCCTGGAGGATTTCCGCGTCGGCGTGGACGACGCCTGCCCCTTCCCCGCCACGTTCAAGACGCGCGGCACCACTGCTCCTGAATGCGCCTTCCAGAGCGGAAAACCTTGGATGACCAACGCCTCCACCAAGCTGGAGGAAGAGTTCGCCTGCGCCGGAGACATCTGGTCGGGTGACGCGAAGTGCACGGGCGCCAATGACGATGAGCAACCGGCCTCCGCCGCGGCGGCCACGTTGGAGGGCGCCAACCCGGGCTTTCTCCGGGACGACGCGGTGTTGGTCGCGGTGGGCATCACCGACGAGGACGAGAAGTACACCCCCGGCCCCGGCCCGTTCGACGTCAGCAGAGACCTGACTGCGCAGCAGATCTACGACCGTCTCGTCGCCACCAAGGGCGGCAACGTCAACCGCATGGTGTTCTTGGGCATTGGTGGCAAGGAGGCGTGCACCCACGGCACCTACGGCTCAGCGTTGGAAGCGAAGAAGCTCAAAGCCGTCACGGAGCTGTTCAAGAAGAAGGGCCGCGGCGTTTTCTGGGATCTC
>JBQTKE010000085.1:0-1876 GCA_052386435.1 Myxococcaceae bacterium | reverse complement strand
GGCCGTTGGCGTCTGTACCTAGCTCTACAAATACGCGCCCAACGCGCCGGTCCGTTTTAGCTCCGCCTAAGCGGGAGGCCTGGTCGCGGGAGGTGCGTGGCAGGTCGCGCGCTCCGTCTACGGAGCGGTCGCGGCCTTTCTTTTCCGCTTCAATCCGACCTACGCGTCACTCGGCGCGGCGCCGCTCTTTCTCGTCTGGATCTACTTGAGCTGGTTGCTCTTCCTCTCCGGCGCGCGGCTCTCCTACGCCGTGGAGCACGCGCGAATGCGCGGTGTATTGACGGAGTTGGGGACGCATCCCCGAGCGCGAGAGCTCATCGCCACCCGGCTGGCCCAGCTCATCACCGCGACGTTCGAGCGCGGGCTGCGTGCCCCCAACGTCCGCGAGCTTTCGCGCGCGCTGAGAATTCCAGCTCAGCGCTTGGATGAGATCCTTGAGCTGCTCCTGGAGTCGCACCTCATCTCCTACTCGGGGAACCAGCGTGGCTTCATTCCAGGACGTGAGCCCAACAAGCTCACCTTGGCGGACCTTTCAGCAGCGGTGGGCGGAAATCCGCGCCTGCGTCGTACCTCCACCGCCTCGTTGAAAGGTTCGGAATATGAGGATGTTGAGGCGCTTTTCGCGGCAGCGGACGACGCCAGCGCGGCGCGGTTGCAGTCCGTGACCTGGTCTCACATCGCCAACCGCCTCGAGGTCGCAAGCACTCTGACGTTCGAGCAGGACGAGTTCCCACCTGGCACCTGAGGGGGTTACAAAAATCGCCAGCAAGATTAGTGGCTTGCGCCGACCGTCTGCTTGCATCCGATTCTTCGAAGTGCTTGAATTCGTTCCATCTCGAGTTTGAGGGAGTGTCGATGCTCAAGTCAGACCTGATCAACGTCCTCGTCGCCAAGCGTGGCGTGACCCAAAAGCAGGCAGAGGCGACGGTCGAGACCATCTTCGAAGCGATGAAAGATGCGCTCTGCCGAGGCGAGAACATTGAGATCCGCGGACTCGGCGCCTTTCACGTCAAGAACTATCCGGGCTACCAGGGTCGTAACCCCAAGACGGGACAGGTCATCCCAGTGAAGCCGAAGCGCGGACTGCTCTTTCGCACGGGCAAAGAGTTGCGTGATCGCGTCAACCGCGCGCCGCCGCAGACCGCGGGTGAGGATCCGTCGGGCTCCGGCTCAAATCCGTAGCTCGAGTCTAGCTTCGGCCACGCCCGCGAGTCTTCCCAGCAGCTTGGCTTCACGCCGCCGCGAGTCTTCCGAGCGGCCGAATCTGCAAATCGGGATCGAGCTCGCCATACGTCAGCACGGCAACCTCGGGATACGCACCCTCCGTCAACTTCCGCAGCGCCCGACGAACATCGGGTGAGGACAAGACAACGGCTTTGCCGCCCGTCGCGATCCGCCTGAATCCCTCGAGAATTGCCGCGACCCGTTCCGGCGCCATCCCGGAGGCCTTGGTGCGGAGCGACTCTTCCACAGCGGGATCTACCAAGTACGCATAGAGCGGCCCGTTCGGCGCGTACTTGTGCGTGAGGTACCCGTGCAGCGACTGGCGGCAGCGTTCTACGAGAGCAGGGGCGTCTCCTTCTGTCGTGGGCGCGACCAAGGCCTCGAGGAGGACGCGAATGTTCCGAATGCTGACCTCCTCTTGCACCAGACGCCTGAGCACGTCGGTGAGCAGAGGCACCGGAACCTTGGCCAGCGCTTCCTTCACCAACGCGGGAGCACTGGGCTCAAGCAGTTCGAGCAACGCCTGTACTTCTTGGACGCCCACGAGCTTTGACACCTTCCGCCGCAGGAGCGCGCGCAGGTGCTCGCAGATGAGCTCGCCGGGACGACGCGTCTGCACGTGCGCCATCTCCAACCTCGAGCGCGATTCCAC
>JBQTKE010000084.1:0-5678 GCA_052386435.1 Myxococcaceae bacterium | reverse complement strand
AGATCCCCTTCCACGCCAGGATGCAGTGTCACCTTGACTGAGCCATCGCATGGGTGACCGAGGGCAACCTGGAGCGTGTACACAACCGCTTCCCGCATCGTGAGCTGGAGTGCATCTGGTGCTCGGGTCTCCCAGAAGTGCTTCACGACGTTGGAGTCCCAGGCGTATACCAAGGCGAACACGTCAATTGACCTGAAGCCACGGTTTGCTAGCAGTCGGGCCTGTTCTCGCTGCTCCGGGGTCGCCGCGGCTCGGACCTTCGCCATCCACATTTCCTGAAGACTCTTCCAGTCTTTGGCAGTGGACAGCGTGGGAACGGGCATGTCGCCAGAGTAGGCGATCGCCAACGCTCGTCCACCCCTCACCCACGGGTTTCGTACACCACTCGGAGATCAGGTGCGCCCATGCGCTCGACCTCTGCCCGGGAATCGCCTCTGGTAGACGCCACAAGATTCAGGGTCTAGTGGTAGCGATACCGTGGAGGTTCGAGTCCTCTCCTGGGCACAAGTGAAGGGATCCAGTCCACCTGGATCCCTTTTTTTATGCCCGTACCTCAGTACTGGAAGCGCAGCGCCAGGGCGATGCCCAGCTGTTGGTCCGTCGCGCCGGTGGCCTGGTAGACGGCCGTGGCCTCGGTAATGAACGAGAGGCCGTAGCGCGTATAGCGCCCCATCGCCCGGACCTCGAAACCACCGCCGAGGAGAAAGCCAACGCCCGCGTTGAACTCCAGGCCGCTCGCCTTCGCCCCCGGGAAATACGCCGCTCCGATCTCTCCGGTACCGAGGACCGGCAGAAACGCAGCATCCACGTAGAGGTTGGCGACTGAGGCGATGGGGACTTCCACGCCTGCGCCCAAGCGCAGCGCGCTGTAGCTGATGCTGGGTAAGCCATCCAACGGAGTGCCGTCCGTGGAGCTGCTCCCCACTTTGAAGCTCTGGCTGCGATAGCCGAAGAACGGCGTCACCGCGAAGCGCGAATCCACAATCGGCATCAGCCGATAGCGCGCCGCGAGATCGAAGCGGCTGGCCGTGGTGGAATACACGCTGGTCTCGTCGTTGCTCTTCCGGGTGCGGCTGCCCACGGAGATCATGAAATCCAACTCCACTCCCAGTCCCGTGGCGGTGTCGCCGACCAGCGCCAGAGGGTAGAACTCGCCATGCAGGTGCGGAGCGAAGACCAGCGGTGAGCTGTAGCGGCGCAGGTTGGGAGTGGCCACGCCCGTCCACTGCAAGCTGGGGCCAAAAAAGTCGGGGCCGGCCTGGATCGCAAAGAGGGGTGCCTTGGAGGCCCGCTTCGTCGACGGGGCGGAGTCGCTCACTTCCGCGCTGCTCTCTTCCGGTTCAGACTCCGAACCACGACGACGCCTCGACGCGGAGGATTCCTCCTCCTCGCGCTCCCGGCGTGATGGCTTCTGTTCGCGGGTGGCGGCACCGGGCGCTTCCTCTTCTTCCGCGCCGCCGCTGCTCTCCTCCTCCGCCGCCTCTTCCTTGCCGCGCTTGATGGGTTTCTCCGCGACTTCCTCCTCACCGCCCTCTTCCGCGGCGCCGCCTCCCTCCCCGCCAGAGAGCGAGGTGAGAATGGAGTCCTTCGCTTGGGAGACCTGCTTGGGCGTCAGCTTGCCGTTGGGGAGCAGCGGGTAGCTCTTCTTGTAGAGCGTCTGACCCTTCACGCCGAGAAGCTTGAGGTCCAGCGTCATCTTCCGGCCAGTCTTCACCACCGTGCCAATGAGCAGCCCTTCAATCCTGTTCTTCTTCGCTTTGACGAAGTCCGGCTTGCCGTGGGCGCTGGCCTTGTCGACAGCAACGCACTCCGCCTCTTCGCAGAGTGGAAAGTAGATTTGGGCGCGAGGGGTGGTCGCCTTGGGACCTTTGAACGGGAGGACAGAGAGCTTGGACGCCCCCAACACCTGGGTGGCGATCAGCAGACTGCCGAGAAGTACCGCTCGACTCATGTGCATCCCCTTTTCGAACCCTTCCCAAGAACCTGGGGAATGATGACACAGGCAAACCGCCAGAATCTTCTGCCGGTCCGCCCCTTTGGCGTAGCCGCGAACGCACTGAATGGACTACCCGTACCTCATCCGCAAATGAAGCCAAAAGTAGCAGGTCGGCCGCATACGGGCGTGGGGCTTTCATCCACGGTGAGAGGGCGTGCGCCGCCTGTTCGGCGAGGTCCTGACGGCGCCGGAGATTCCGTCCAACGGATTCTTCGAAACCCACACAGAGCCGCCACTCACCGCGAGCTGCACCAAAAACGTCCCCAGGTGGGTGAGCGCGGCGCAGGCGCGGCGGCATCTGGCTCTGTCGCTCCCAGAGAGCCCCGACGCCAAGCTGTGCCTTCCCCTTCAAAAACCGCGTCCTAGTTTCGATACACCTCCGACAACTTGTCGTAGAGCTGCGAACAGTGGCTGAGCCCGCGCAGATCGAGCGGCGCATCGCTGGGCCAGAGCACCACGCTGTCCGTCTCGACTGTCGTGAGTCCGCCGTGAGAGCCGAACTCCCAGGCAAAGCCCACGGTGCCGGCGGCGTGGGTCACTTCGCCGTAGAGAACGAGATCGCCCGCTGTGGGCATGTGGGGGAGCTCGCGCAGAAGGTCGGCCACCGCTCGTTTGGAGAAGCCGCTGGAGAGCGGGGCGCTGGTGATTTCGTCTGGACCGTAGGCGCGTCCGCGAATGATTCCCACCGCGCTGTCTCCGCGTCGTAGCGCGACGATACCGATCTGCGGGCTGGCTGCGGCGCGCGCGAGGACGTCGCGGTAGGTCGGGCTTTCGATGAAGTCCATCGCCTCCAACGCGCGCGTGTCACGCGTCAGATAGACGTGCGAGAAGTTGCCGGCCTCGACCACCACGGGGCCCGTCTCCGGCGAGGAAGAGAGGGCCACGCGTTCTCGCTTTTCCGCGGTACGACCGTCACGCAGAGCGTTCTCAAGCTCCCCGGACAACGGCATGGATGCGCCCTCCAGCAGGTACTTCTTCAGACGGAGACCGGTGTTCTTCTCAAACGGCGCGCTGTCGACGTGACCGTGGTCGGTGATGAAGACGATGTCGTACGGTTCGTCGAGCGCTTTGGAGAAGGTGTACAGCTCTTCAAACGCGGCGTCGGCTTGGAACAGCGTGCTGATGGCTTGCTCCGAGAGCGGCCCGCGGCGGTGCGCGACCTCGTCGAAGTTTCCGAACACGAGATAGATCGCCGGAACTCCGCGGACCATGTCGATCAACGTTCGGCTGTGAGCGAGTTCCCAGCCCAGCATCATGAAGAAGCGGTTCGCCACATACTCACGCTCGTGGCGGAAGTCTTTGAGGCGTCGGCCCCAGCGGAAGACATCCAGCCCTGTGCGCCAAGTGTCACGAACCAGCTCCCGGATGAACCGCCACACCGGCTGACGCTTCGGACCGCGAACGCCCTTGAGATCTTTCACGATCGCCTTCGCGGCGACCTTCATGTCCGCGAGCGCAGACATGCACATGCGGTTGGTGGCGTCCGCGCGGAAGAGCGAGAGATACGACGTGCCGCCGCCTTCGAGGAGGCTGTTCTCCGGACGCACCTTGAGGTGCTGCTCCACCAGGAGCGCGTCCTTGGGCACGTTCATGTGGATCTCTTTGACCAATGCGCGGTCGTACCAGTGGTAAGCGGGGAGATTCGCGTGTCGCAGTCCGTAGAGCGCACCGGCTTGAAAGCAAGGCGTCGACGCGGGCGAGCCCCAGAAGGCGGAGTCCAAGTGGTACGCGCCGGACTGCACCAGCGACGAGAGGAAAGGCATCTTGCCGGTGCGCACGGCATCGTCGAGGAGCTTCCGAGGAACGCCGTCCAGGTGAATCAGGACGAGCTTCCGAGGGCGCCGCGTTTCCACGCGGTTCACGTTTTTTCCGATGCGGGAGATCGCGCCCTTCGCCCAGTCGTGGACCGACGTCTGCAGCACCTGGTTGCTCATAGGCGGCCAAGCTAGGCACCTCCGCTTTGCCGCGTAAGTGCCACCCCCAGCGGACAAGCGGACAAGCGACCGAGGTCGAGGGATGCCTCTGTGGCGCGTCACCCCCACCGTTGACCGAATGCTCCTTCCGCTTTTGGTCTGGTCGTTGACGTTCGGGCAAGCTGAAGGCGCCGGCACCTCGGGTGCGCCGCCTGACACGCCTTCCATCGAGCTTAAAAAGGACTCAGGCATCGACGGTCTGGGTGTTCCGTTGATCAGCTTCAACTCGGACCAAGGGTTCGGCTTCGGCGCGGTGGGCGGCGCGTACTTCTACGCGAAGGACTATCGGCCGTACCGGCACGCCCTGGGAGCGCAGATCTTTTTCACCACCCGCGGCGTGCAGAACCACTGGTTGCGCTGGGACGCGCCGAACCTCATCGGGAAGCTTCGCTTTGAGGCGCGTGCCGAGTGGCGCCACGAAAAGTTCGCGCCCTACTTCGGTCCGGGAAACATCTCCGTGCCGGACTTCGACGGGAACCTGATGGATCCCCGCTACAACTACGACCGCTTCGCTCCCGGCGGCTTCGTTCGGTTGCGCGGGCCCTCGCTTATTCCCGGCGTCCCGCTCTCCATCTACGGAGGCTACGCGTTCAAATACACCAAGGTGACGCCCTACCCCGGGTCGCTGCTTGAGCAGGAAAAGCCGTTGGGCTTTGCGGGCGGACCGACGGGCCAGGTGCAGGCCGGGATCCTCTTCGATACGCGCGATGACGAGAGCGATCCCTCGACGGGCGGAATCGAGGAGATCGCGGTCCGCGGATCCGCGGAGCCCACCGGCAGCAAGTACCGCTTCGGCGGCGTCACCGTGAGCGAGCGGCGCTTCTTCCGCCTCTTCAACAAAGAGCGCTACATCTTCGCCCAGCGCTTAACCGCAGACTTTCAGTTCGGAGACGTTCCCTTCTTCGAGTGGCCCAACACGGGTGGGCTCAACGGCACCGAGGCGATTGGGGGTATGAGCAGCATCCGCGGCGTGCCGAGACAACGCTTCGCCGGGCAGGTCAAAGTGATCAGCAACACCGAGATCCGCTTCTACGTTTGGGACTTTCCCCTCTTCGGCGCGCCGGTGAAATTGGGCGGCCTGGTGTTCGCGGACGTTGGACGTGTGTGGCAACCGAAGATCAACGACGGCGGTTTGGGAGCGTGGCACGCGGGGTTCGGCGGAGGCCTGCGCGTCGCTCGGCGTGCAGCAGTGCTGCGAGCGGATTTGGCGTACGCGCCGGAGATCCAGCGGTCTGCGGTCTATCTCACCTTCGGGCACCTCTTCTGAGCTACTACCCGCGCACGTCCGCTTTGACCCATGCTTCCAGTCGCGGATCCGGCGTGCTTTCTCCGCGCAAACCGGCTTCCAACGTGAGCGGGAACACGTAGAAGTCGCGCGACTTGAGCCCTTCCAACAACTGCGCACGGCTGTCCTCGTCTGGGGAAAACAGGATGCAACCATCTCCCCCGCCCGCTCCGCTGATTTTCCCCGTGGCGCTGTAGCTGCTGGCCAGCGCAAGGAGACGGCGCATAGGCTCGGTCTCAAGCGGTCCCAATGTGCAGAGCAATCGGTGAAGTCCTTCGGCCGCCTCGGTCAAGGCGGGGAAGTCACCCTTGGTCAGGCCTTCCTCCAACTGCGCCGAGAGGGTGTCTGACTTCTGCACGAAGTCTTCGCGGTCGGTGCCTTTGAAGCGGTCTTCCACTTTGGTGATCAACGACTCGGTGGACGC
>JBQTKE010000083.1:0-5404 GCA_052386435.1 Myxococcaceae bacterium | reverse complement strand
TTTCCTGAGCGCCCACCGCGACCAGCGCGCGATCCACAATCCACTTCAGCACGCGCATGTTCTCGCCGTAGCCCGGCCAGAGGAACTTCCCGTCCTTGCCCTTCCGGAACCAGTTCACCTGGAAGATCTTGGGCGGGTTGGGAATCTTCGCCTGCATCTTCAGCCAGTGCTGCCAGTAGTCCGCCATGTTGTAGCCAGCGAACGGGAGCATCGCCATCGGATCGCGGCGAACCACGCCGACCTTGCCCGTGGCGGCGGCGGTGGTCTCTGATCCGAGCGTCGACGCGAGATAAACGCCGTGCGCCCAATTGAATGATTGAAGCACCAGCGGCGCGGTGTCGCTGCGGCGGCCACCGAAGATGATCGCGGAGATGGGGACGCCTTCCGGATCATTCACGTGCTTGGAGAGCACCGGGTTGTTGGTCATGGGCGAGGTGAAGCGGCTGTTCGGATGCGCTGCCTTCTCCGTGGATCCTTTTTTCCAGGGCCGCCCTTGCCAGTCGGTGAGCTCGTCCGGTGTCTCGCCGTCCATGCCTTCCCACCAGACGCAACCGTCGTTCGTCACGGCGACGTTGGTAAAGATGGTGTCGCGGCTGATGCACTTCATCGCGTTCGGGTTGGACGAGAAGTTCGTTCCCGGCGCGACGCCAAAGTAGCCATTCTCCGGATTGATCGCCCAGAGCCGACCGTCCGCGCCCACGCGCATCCACGCGATGTCGTCGCCCACGGTCCAGATCTTCCAACCGTTGAAGCGTTTGGGCGGAACCATCATCGCGAAGTTCGTCTTCCCGCATTGAGACGGGAACGCGGCAGCGACGTAGGTCATCCGGCCGTCCGGGCTCTCCACGCCCAGCACCAGCATGTGCTCCGCGAACCAGCCTTCGTTTCGACCCAGCACGCTCCCAATGCGCAGCGCCAAGCACTTCTTGCCGAGCAGCGCGTTCCCGCCGTAGCCAGAGCCGAACGACCAGATGGTGTTGTGCTGCGGGAAGTGACAAATCGCGCGGCGCTCCGCGTTCAAGTCACCTGTGCAGTGCAGGCCCTTGTTGAAGTCCGGCGAGCTCCCCAGCATGTCCAACGCGCCTTTCCCCATGCGCGTCATGATCCGCATGTTGAGGACGACGTAGATGCTGTCGGTGAGCTCGATGCCGACCTTCGAGTGCTCGGACCCGAGCGGCCCCATCACGTACGGAATCACGTACATCGTGCGGCCCTTCATGGAGCCGGTGAACCAGGGGCGCAGCTTGTTGTACGCCTCGTCCGGTCCCATCCAGTTGTTGGTGGGGCCTGCTTCGTCCTTGGTCGGCGTGCAGATGTACGTGAGGTGTTCCACGCGCGCGACGTCGTTCGGATCCGACCGGTGCAGGAAGCTGCCCGGGTGTTTCACCGGGTTGAGCGGGATCAGCACGCCCGTCTACACGGCGTACGCGGTGATGCGCTTCTTCTCCTCTTCGGATCCATCACACCAGACGACTTGGTCCGGCTTGCACAGCGCGGACATCTCCTGAATCCAAGCCAACAGGTGCGGGTTGCTGGTGAGGGTATTGCCTGGCGTCTTGCCGTTGGTCGGCATGGCCGCGTTGCTCATCGACTGAACCTCGAGTGTTCTCATGAGTTAGGGGACCAAAGCGAAGCAGCGTAGTGCTCCGTCTGCTCGCTTGAGGAGAGACGTGTGGTTTTTTGCGGACAAAGCCTCTCACAAGTCTAATTCAGGCCATTCGACAAACTGCTGACGCGGCGCAATGCATTGGTTCCGTTTACTTTCATTGATTCCTGCTGCGCCGGCGAGATGCGTGAGCAATCTACGACGGTGAAATGGCTCTGGGTTTTGGTGCTCGTCGCCTGCTCGTACCCAAACCACCGACATGACTTGAGGATCCGTGATCCCGTGGGATCGGGCGGGGAGAGCTTGTCCTTTGCGCTCTACCAGTCGGTCGGCGTGGAGATGGCGAAGGGGCACAAGCTCCAGCTCCTGGAGAATGGAGAGATCTGGGACGAGCTGGTCGAAGCGATCGTCCACGCGGAGAGCAGCATCCACATCGTCACGTTCATCTGGCGCGATGGAGATCCGTCTAACCGATTGATCGCGGCGCTCAAGAACCGCAAGCCGGGGGTCGCGTGCCGTGTCGTCGTGGATCCGTTCGGCAGCATCGGCTTCGACGACAGCGTGCGGCGGAAGCTCTCAGATGTCGGCTGCGATTCGCGCGTCTTCCGCATGTTGGATTGGGGGCCGCGGACGTTCGAGCGCAACCACCGCAAGATCGTCGTCGTCGACGGCCGCATCGGTTTCACCGGCGGCTTCTGCATCCATTACCACTGGCTCGGCGATGGGATGCACCCGGAGGAGTGGCGCGACACGCACGTGCGAGTGGAAGGGCCCACCGTGCGCGACATGCAGTTGGCGTTCTCCGAAAACTGGCAAGAGGCGGGCGGGTCGCTCCTACCGAAGGACGTCTTTCCCCCAGACCCGCCAGACTTCGATGGCTCCGCGCGCGCCGCATTCGTGAAGAGCAGCACCACCGCGAACCTCTCTGATGCGGAGCGGATGATCTTGATCAGCATCGCCGCGGCGAAGCGACGCCTGTGGATCTCCAACGCGTACTTCGTTCCCTCCACCGCGATTGGCGACATGCTGATTCAGAAGGTGAAGGAAGGCGTGGATGTTCGAGTGCTCGCGCCCGGACGAATTCATGATCAACCCCCCGTGCTCGCCGCGCAGAGATCGATCTATGCGCGAATGCTCGAGTCCGGGGTGCGTATCTGGGAGTACCAGCCGTCGATGATGCATTCGAAGACCATGATCATCGACGACCGCTTGGCGATTATCGGGTCGGTGAACATGGATCCGCTCTCGCTGAAGATGCTCGAGGAAGGTTCGCTGCTTGTTGAAGATCCTCAGCTCGTGAAGACCATGTCTGCGAACTTTGAGCACGACTTGGTCTACTCGCTGGAGTTCCGCTGGTCCTGGTGGCGCAAGCGCGGACTGCTGGAGCGCCTGGGTCACCAACTGGCAGGACTCATCGGCCGCTGGTTGTAAAGGCGGCATGTTTCCTGGCTGTAGACGCGTCGCTCAGGGATGCACCGGCTGGTTGTTGCTACGAGGTGACCAGCAGACCCCAGCGACGGCGCACGCGCGTCTCCATGGTCTGAAAGAGCACGCGATCAAAGAGCGAGCCCACGGCGACAATCGCGAACATCACCGCCACGACTTGCGGCACGTCCATCAGCTCGCGTCCTGTGGTGAGCAGCTGTCCTAGGCCGCCGGAGACGAAGAGCAGCTCTCCCGCCATCAACGCACGCCACGCGAAGCTCCAACCCAACTTCAAGCCCGTGACGATGCCCGGCATCGCCGCAGGAAGGAGCACGCCGGTGTAGAAGCGCAGGCCGCGAATGCCCAACGTGCCCGCTTGTTGCAACAGCTGCGGCGCGATCGAGTTCACGCCGTCCTCCGCCGCGATCGAGACCGCCAGCAGTGAGCCCATCACCACGACAAATAGAATCGCGGTATCGTTAAGGCCGAACCAGAGCAGGGCCAGCGGCAACCAGCAGATGGAAGGCAGCGCCTGCAGTCCCATCACCAAGGGTTTCACGGTGCGCTGGAGGAGCTTGATCCGCGCGATCAACATGCCCAGCGGAATGCCGATGGCTGCGGAGATCAGATACCCCTGGGTGAGTCGCTTGAGAGAGACGAACACGCCCGACGCGAGCCGACCGTCCGTCGCCATCTCGCCCAGACTCTTTGCGACCAGCAGCGGGCCGGGAAAGAGGTAGTGCGGCCAGGGACCGACCCTAGCCACCAGCTCCCAGAGGAGGAGCAACCCCAGCAGGAAGGTGGTCCGCTGCAGCGCGTGTTTCCCGTTCATTCGCCCTCAGCTCCTCGCGCTCCAACGCCAAACCCGCCGCTGCCTTTGCGCTGCGGATGGCCTCGCGAATCTGTCTCGACATCTGCACCAGGTGGCCGTCGTCTGGATCTCTTGGACGAGGAAGCTGTACCTCCAAGTCTTGCAGCACGCGTCCTGGCCGGCCCGCCATCACCACCACGCGGTCACCCAACACCAGCGCCTCGCGCACGTCGTGGGTCACGAAGACCACCGTCTTGCGCGTCTTCACCCAGATGTCCTGTAGCAGCCGGTTCATCTGGCCGCGCGTCTGCGCGTCGAGTGCGCCGAACGGTTCGTCCATCAGCAGCACCGCGGGATCCATCGCCAGCGCCCGCGCCAGACTGGTCCGCATGCGCATACCGCCGGAGAGCTGATGCGGCAGCGCGTGCTCGAAGCCGTCCAGCTCCACCAGACGAATGAACTCCAGCGCGCGCTCCGACGCGGCCTTGCGCGAGATCTTCTTGGAGCGCAGCGCGAAGACCAGGTTCTGCTTCACCGTGAGCCACGGGAAGAGCGCGGGCTCTTGGAACATCAACAGCCGCTCAGGGCTGGGACCGCGCACCGGCTTGCCGTCGATGGCAATGGCGCCACCGCTGGGCAGCACGTGTCCCGCGAGCGCATACAGCAGCGTCGACTTGCCACAGCCGCTGGGACCTAGCAGACAGACGAACTCGCCCGAGTGAACGTTGATGTTCACGCTCTTCAGCGCTTCGACGTCATTCGCATAGCGGTGAAGCACGTCGATGACCGCGATCTTCGCGGACCCCACGCGCTCCTTGGAGGGAACGAGCAGGTTCTTCTTCGCGGGCAACAACCGGGCGAGGAGCGTTCGAATCATCTCGGAGAGAAGCTAGGACGACGCGCCAGGTACGGCCTGCTCGCACGGTTGCTGCTGTTCGCTTTCCTGCTGTTCGCTTTCCTGCTGTTTGCTTTCCTGCTGTTTGCTTTCCAACAACACGCTCAGTGGATACGCGGCAGCACGTCCAACCCCTTGAGAATTTTCGCTTCCGCGCCGAGCAGCGTGTCCAGCCGTGCGGTCGCTTCCTGTTCGCCGTGGGCCAGCGCGGCGAGTCGAAAGAACAACGCTTGGTGCCCGTCTTCGGACTGCGCCAGCTCCGCGTAGAACCCCTTCAGCGAACCTTCAGGGAGTCCAGACGCCAGGAGCGCCAGTCGCTCGCAGCTGCGCGCTTCGATGATCGCGGCGATGAGCAAGCGGTCCAACCTGCGCTCCATCGCGGGCGTGCGCGCCAGGTCGAGCAATCTGTGAACGTACGGATCGCCGTAGTCCTTCCGCAGCGTGAGTCCGCGCGACTCCATGATCTCCAGCACCTTCGCCAAGTGCGCGCTCTCTTCACGCGCCAGTCTCGCCATCAGCGCGGGGAGGCCAGGAATCTCCGGATGGGCTTGCAAAAAGGAGAGCGCGTTTGCCGCCGCCTTCTTCTCGCAGTGGGCGTGGTCGTTGAGGACTTGATCCAGATTCTCTAGAGCACGCGGGAGCCACCGCGGATCGGTTGCGCAGCGCA
>JBQTKE010000082.1:0-7442 GCA_052386435.1 Myxococcaceae bacterium | reverse complement strand
CTGCCGCTCTACCACGACATGGGGCTTATCGGCTTCGTGCTGGCGCCCCTCTTCCACCAGACGCAGATCACCTTCCTCCCCACGCTGTCGTTCGTGAAGAGCGCGGCGATCTGGATGGAGACCATTCACAAGAAGCGCGCGACGGTGACCTTCGCTCCGAACTTCGCGTACGCGTTGATCACCAAGCGGGCCAAGCCGGAGATGTTGGCCCGTTGGGATCTCTCGCGAATGCGCGCGTGGGGCTGTGGCGCGGAGCCCATCAACCCGGACGTGATGCGCAGCTTCCTTAAGACCTTCGAGCCATGCGGGGTGAAGTCCGAGCAGCTGCTCCCCAGCTACGGCATGGCGGAGGCGACACTGGCCATCACCTTCCCCAAGATGGACCAGCCACTGACCACGGACCGGATCGATGCCGAAGCGTACCAGGCTGACCGCCGCGCCAAGCCGGCGAGCGCGGACGCAAAGGGCAAGAAGACGCTGGAGCTGGTGAGCTGCGGGAAGGCGTTCCCCCACCACGAGCTGGCGATCTTCGACGAGAAGGACCGTCCCTTGCGCGAGCGAGAGATTGGCCAGGTGGTGCTGCGAGGCCCTTCCGTGGCGGCAGGCTATTTCCGAGATCCCGAAACCTCCGCCAAGACGTTGGCGGGTGGCTGGCTGCACACGGGGGATCTCGGGTACCTCGCGGACGGCCAGCTCTACATCGCTGGGCGCATGAAGGATCTGATCATCGTCAACGGCCGAAATTACGATCCGCAGCGCATTGAGTGGATAGTCGACGAGATGGCGGGCGTGCGCAAAGGCAGCGCCGTGGCATTCTCCCGGCCCGGCGAGTCCTCTGAAGAGCTGATCGTCGTCGCGGAGAGCCGCGAAGAGGACCTCGAGCCGCTCAAGGCGGCGATTCGCCAGCGCGTGAACGAGCAGATGCAGCTCAACGCGGCGGACGTGGTGCTGGTCGCGCCGGGAGCTCTGCCCAAGACGTCTTCCGGAAAGCTACAGCGCCAGAAGACCCGTCAGCAGTACTTGGACGGCACCGTAGGCACCGAGGGCGTTCGGACTTTGGGCAGCGGTGCGCAGCGGCTCAAGCTGGCCAAGCACCTCACTCTTTCGTTGATGGGCCGTGGACGACACATGGCGCGCGGCATCCTGCGCGTCACCGTGGACGGCGTCCGCGCTCCTCAGAACACCTTGGTAGGTCGCACCGTGGCGCGCCTGCTTGGGGCCACGCCGCGCCCGGAAAACCGCAACTAACCCTTCACCACTTCACTGAAACTCGGGAGTCACACCATGGCCGAACAGACGGTCGACATTCTTCAGCTCTTCGCTCAGGCCGCGATGGAAGTGAACAACAAGAAGCTGGACAACCTCACCCGCAACACCGTGATCAGTCAGCTGGGCATGGACTCCGTGGCGGTCATGGAGCTGGTCAGCTACTTCGAGGAGAAGCTGGAGATCCGGTTGCCGGACGACGAGCTCGCGAAGATCTCCACCATTGGGGATCTCTCGGACGTGATCTCCCGCATCCTGCCTCCGGGCAAGCAGGTCGCGGCCTAAAACCCGCCGCTGTGTCCGAAAACCGCTTCGCGACTCGAACCGCACCCAGGGATCTACGAGGCCATTCATGAGCGAGATCGCAGTCGTCGGCATGGCGTGTCGCTTCCCCCACGCCCCGGACGTACCGGGGCTGTGGCGCGTCGTTCGCGACGGCGTGGTCACGTTCCAGGACATCCCCGCCGACCGCTGGAACCACGCGTCGTTCTACGAGCCGAACGACCTGCGGGCGGTGGACAAGACGTACATCGGCAAGGGCGCGTTCCTGGATGACGTAAAGCAGTTCGGTGCGCTTCACTTTGGTCTGGCACCGCGCCGAGTGCAGGTGATGGATCCGCAGCAGCGGATTTTGATCGAAGCGGTCCGGGTGGCGATGCAGGACGCCGGCTACGATCGCAGAGAGTTGGACCGAGGCCGCACCGGCGTGTTCGTGGGCGCGTCCGTCTCTGAATACAAAGATCTCATGCTGACCCGGCTGCGTGCGCAGCAGTTCGCGGACGGATCGTTCGGCGAAGCGGCGCCCGGCATCAACGAGCTCACCGCGCGAATGGTGGAAGACGTCACCCCGCTCCGCGCATTCTCCATGGCGGGCGGGTTGCTCAACATGGCGCCGGCTTCCGTCAGCCAAGTGTTTGACTTGGGCGGACCTTCTTTCACCATCGATGCCGCCTGCTCCTCCGCGCTCGTCGCTGTGCACGAAGGCGTGGTGCAGCTGCGATCGCGCCAGTGCAATGTGGCGATCGCCGGCGGCGTCTACCTGAACCTCACACCGGACAACCTGGTCGGGTTCGCGCGCATTGGCGCCATCTCTCGCCAGGGCCTGTGCCGTCCGTTCGACGCGAACGCGGATGGCTTCGTGATGGGCGAAGGCGTGGGCGTGGTCATCCTCAAGCGGTTGGAGGATGCGCGTCGAGATGGCGATCGCGTCTACGCCGTCATCAAAGGCTCCGGCTGCAACAACGACGGCCACGGCGAAGGGCCCATGACTCCGCGCGCGGAGGGCCAAGTGGAGGCCATGGAGCGCGCGCATGCGGATTGCGACTTCCCGGTCGAGACCATTGGCTACGTCGAGACGCACGGCACCGCGACCACCGTGGGCGATGTGGTCGAGGTCGGCGCGCTCAAGACTTTCTTCGCGCGCAAGCAGAAACAGCAGCAGACCGCCCCGTACTGCTACCTGTCCTCGGTGAAGGCGAACATCGGCCACACCATGTCCGCCGCCGGCATTGCCGGGTTCATCAAGACGTGCCTGGTCCTGCACCACAAGACGATCGTTCCGCAGCCTTCGGTGACGCAGCTCAATCCGAAGCTGGAGCTTCACACGTCTCCCTTCCGGATCGCCTCCCAGCCCGTGGCTTGGGAAGCGGCGGCGGCCCACCCGCGACGTGCCGCGGTCAGCTCCTTCGGCTTCGGCGGCACCAACGCGCACCTGTTGCTCGAAGAAGCGCCGGACGCGGCTCGGCGTTCGAGCGCGCTGGCTGTGTTGGCGAACGCGGGAGCGACCGGTCAGCGAGTCCAAGCGCAGTCTGTCTCAGCGCACGGGAACGCCCGTCAGAGCTCGTCTTTCGCTGTGAACGCGGAGCCGGAGCTGTTCCTCCTTTCGGCGGCCACGCCCGCGTTGCTGGGTCAGTACGCCGAACGCATTCAGACGGTGTTGCAGGGAGACCCGTCGCTGCGCCTGGCGGACGTGGCGCAGGCGCTGGCCACGCGGAAACTGCTCGAGGCGCGTGCGGCGATCGTCGCCCGCACCCACGACGAGCTGCTGACGGCGCTCGGCGCACTCAAGGACGGCGCGCCCGGATTGACCGGTCCCACCCAGCTCACCCCGCAATTGTTTGCCGCACCCTCACCTGCCCAATCGCTCCCCTTGGCGTTCTTGCTCCCGGGCCAGGGCGCGCAACGCGTGGGGCTGTTGCTTGGGCTTTTCGATCGCTCGCCGCGGTTTGCGCAGAAGCTGCAACGACTGGATGCCGCGGCGGTCCGTGAGACCGGCGTGTCGATCCTCGGCGCGCTCTATCCGAAGGCCGGTGTCGACGCGGCCAAGGCAGCGAACCACCTCAAGCAGACCCAAGTCTGTCAGCCCGCGCTGGCAGCACTGTCGTTGGCTTTGGGCGAGCTGCTGAGCGAGATGGGCGTGGTCCCGTCGGTGCTGCTGGGCCATTCGCTGGGCGAGTTTGGCGCGGCCGCGTTGGCCGGGATGATCTCCTCTGAAGACGCGGTGGGATTGGTTGCCGCGCGTGGCGCCGCGATGGCTTCGTTGGGACTCAAAGACGCCGGAGCGATGGTCGCGGTGATGTCAGACCGCGCTGGCGTCACTCCGCACCTGCAAGGTCTGGAGGGCGTGGTGGTGGCGAATGAGAACCACCCGCGTCAGGTCGTGCTCTCCGGAACCAGCGCCGACGTCGCGCACGCCCGCGCACGTCTGGAAAAGGCGGGCGTGAAGGTCACGCCGCTCGAGGTTTCGCACGCGTTCCATTCGCCGCTGATGGAAGCCATCCGCCCCGCGATGACCAAGCGGATCTCCGCGCTGACGCTGACCGCCCCCCAGAAGACCGTCGTTTCTTGCGTCAGCGGCAAGCCGTACGGCTCGGTCACTCAGGCCAAGGAGATCTGGCTGGGCCACGCCACCGCGCCGGTGGATTTTCAGAGCGGCCTGCGCAGCTGCGAACAGCAGGGCGCCAAGGTCTACCTACAGCTGGGCGCGGGCAGCACTCTGCTCGCCTTCGCACGTGGCACCGTGGACAAAGAGCAGGCGCGGTTTCTGGCGTCCGCCTCCAACGAGAACGATGGTTGCGAGCAGCTGCTCTCCACGCTGGGACAGCTGGCGGTGCTGGGCGTGAGCGTGGACCTCTTGCCCCTGTTCGAAGGCACGGACCGCATCGCCGCGACGCTGCCCGCTACCCCCATCGAGACCCAGGCGTACTGGGCCGTCGAGAAGATCGCGCGGCCCAACCGCGCACCGCTGGCCGTCCCTCAGGCCGCGCACTCATCCGCTGTCTCCCCTTCCCGTGGAGCCACTCCCGCTATGGACTCACTCGTCGCGTTGTTCCGAGAGCAGATGGCCGTGTTGCAAGCGCACGCCGACATCATCCGGAAGCAAAATGAGACGCTCGGCGGGGACGGCTTCGCGTTGACCAACGGTTCCCCTCAGAGCAACGGCGTCCACCCGGGCGCGCTCACCGCTGCTCAACTCAACCGCGGAGCTCACTCCAGCAACGGGTCCCATTCCGGCTCCGCACATGCGAGCGCCCACGGCGGTGCGCAGAGCAGTGGCTCAACCCTCGGCACACTGAAGAATCCGCTGGCGAACCTGGTGGGCAAAGGTCCCAATGCGGCGACGAACGGAGCACCCGGTTCAAACGATGCTGCGACGAACGGTGTGTCCGGCGCACATGGAGCATCGACGAACGGTGCGACTGCGAGTGCGTCCGCTGCCCCGGCCCCGGCCAAGGTGAACGGCGCGGACGTGGAAGAGAAGGTCCTCGCGTCTGTCGCTCGCATCAGCGCGTTCCCGCAGTCCACGCTGCGGCTGGACCAGACTCTGGTGGACGAGCTTGGGTTCGACTCGCTGATGCTGGTCGAGCTGGACGGCGACATTGGCAAGGCGTGGCCGTCGATCGGCGGGCTGCCGCGTGGGCTGTTCGCGCGCGAGACGAGGATCTCCGACATCACCGCGCACCTTGCCCGCGCGTTGGAGCAGGAGCTTGAGCCGGGCGCCGCCGCGTCGAGCTCAGCCGCCACGCAGATCACCGCAGCGCAGAAGCTAAAGATGTACCAGGTGCAGCCGGTGGAGCTTCCGCTGCACGCGCACAGCGAATCGCTTCTGGTTCTACACGGAAATGTTCTGGTGGTTCGCGATGAGCTCGGCGTGGCCGAGAAGTTGCTGCCTCTGCTCGAGGACGCTGGCGTTGAAGCCAGGCTGGGCGACGGTGATGAGGATGCGAGCTACGACGGCGTCATCGACCTTGGTCTGCTCACCCCTTCCAGCAACGACGTGCGCACGCCGGTTCGACGCACGCTGCGACTGGCGCGCAAATTGACCCAGGATCCCTCCTGCTTCGTCTCTGTCACTCGGTTGGGCGGCAAGCTCGGCTTCGATGCGGGCGCGGAGGTAAAGCTCGGCCAAACGAGCGTCTTCGGCTTCGTGAAAGCGTTGGCGAAGGAGTTGCCTGAGGCGTTGGTGAAGGCGATCGACGTTGACGCTTCCGTCGCTCCGGCCGCGCTGGCTGAGCAGATCTTCGAAGAGCTGCGCTCCGGTGATCGCCGCGTCGAAGTCGGCTACACGTCGAAAGCCCGCTTTGGCGTCGCGCTGGGCAACGTGGTGTCGTCGAAGCCGTTGCTGCTCGGGCCTGAGTCCGTGGTCGTGATCACCGGTGGCGCCAAGGGTATTGGCGCGAAGCTCGCGAAGGCGTTCGCTCGCAAGTACCGCTGCCAAATTTCCCTTTGGGGACGGTCCGCCGCGGAGGTTGAGGTCGAGACGCTTCAGGCCCAGCTGCGTGCGGAAGGCGCGGCGAAGACCAGCTACCAGACCGTGGACGTGCGCGATGCAGCGGCGGTGAAGACCGCGGTCGCCGCGGTGAAAGCGCAGCACGGACGACTGGACGGCGTCATTCACTCCGCGGGGCTCATCCAGGATCGGCTGGTAAGCGAGAAGGAGCAGGCCGAGCTCGACGCCGTGTTCGAGACCAAGGCGTGGGGCGCGCTGAATCTCCTGGAGGCGGTAGGCGACGCTCCGCTGGCGCTCTTCTCGGTCGTCTCCTCGTGGGCCGGCCGCTTCGGCAACGCGGCGCAGACAGACTACGCCGCCGCGAACGAGCTGACCAACCGACTTGTCAGCCAACTGGCGCGCACCCGCCCTGGCACCAAGGCCGTGGCGGTGCTCTACCCACCGTGGGAGGACAGCGCGATGGCGCAGCGGATCCCTTCCTTCAAGAAGGCGGAGCTTAAGGCGCAGGGCGTGCCGTTCCTCTCGGATGACGAGGGGGTGAAGGCGTTTATGTCAGCGGTCGAGAGCCACGCGGGCGAAGTGCTCGTCGCGGGCGAGCTCCCCGAGCGCACCGAAGAGCACCGCGCCATCTTCCCGGTCTCGCGGCTCACCCACGTGTACCTGAACGATCACCAGATGGCGGGCCACCCGGTGCTGCCACTGGCGTCGGCGCTGGACCATGTGGCGGCTGTAGCGACCGAAGCGGTGCCAGAGCGTGCGTCCGCGTTCACCGTGAAGGACTTCCGTCTGCAGCGCGGCGTGCTGGTTCACGACACTACGTGGCTGGAGGTCAGCGCGCGTCACGATGTGAAGGCAGGCAACGCTGGAGAGATTGCAGTCGAGATTTCATCGAGCGCGGCGGCTGAGACGACCCGCGCGGTGAATTACCGCGGCAACGTGTTGCCCGTCCGCGACGCGAAGACCTTGGCTGCACCCGCGCAGCACGAAGCGAACGGCGCTCTGCCGATGTCGCTGGAGGACTTCTACGCGTCGTACACCTTCCACGGACCCAAGCTGCAGGGCATTACGTCCATCGAAGCCGTCTCCAAGTCCGGCATCACCGGTTGGGTGAAGGCGTCTCGTCCGGCTGAGTGGATCAAAGATCCCGCTCGGGCGAAGTGGACCGTGGACCCGCTGATCATCGACGCCAGCTTCCAGCTGGGCGGCTACTGGGCTTGGATCACCCACCAGCGCGCCGGCTTCCCTCTCGGATTCACCGAGTACACGCAGCTCGCGCCATTCGGTGAGGGCCCTATTCGCTGCACCGTAACGCTCGAGCAGGCAGAGGGCGACCTCTTCCGCGGCACGCTGACATATCAGTCCAAGGATGGGCAGCTCCTCGCGGTGATGACCGGCGCGGAGGCGGAGTTCAAACAGCGCGATCCTCAGTTCAGGGCGCGCGACGCGG
>JBQTKE010000081.1:0-4662 GCA_052386435.1 Myxococcaceae bacterium | reverse complement strand
ACCCACCAGCACGTGCGGAATGCGCCGGGCTTCCAACGCGGCGGTGTAGCGCTGGGTCACGTCCCCTCCTTCACCGCCCCGGAAACGCTTGAAGAGCAGACAGATGTGTTGCGCCTGCACGGGAAGGGGTTGCGCCGAGCCCGCTTCGCAGACCTTCCAGCCGCTCTTGCGCACCAGGAAGTCGATGAACGCCGCCGCCGCGTCGGGATAGGACTCTTCGATCTGGTAATTGTTGATCCTCCCGTACTTGCCGTAGGGCCGCGGCACCGGCAGCGCAATCAGCGACGGCTGTCCCGAGACCGGTTCGCGAAAACGGGTGAGCGGAACGTAGCGAACCTGGGTTTCGGTGTCGTCGCGCATCAACGGAGCGAACGCCGCGTTCACCGCGCCCTGCACGGCCGGCGCGGCGCGGAAGCTGGTGGTGAGATCCAACAATGACGCGCCAGACTCCAGCAGCCGCCTTTTGACGTGCTCATAGAGCGCCACGTCGGCGCGGCGGAAGCGGTAGATGGACTGCTTCGGGTCGCCGACGATGAACAACTTGCCGGGGACAGGAACCGCCTTCTCGGGATCCGCTTCATTCGGATCCGTCGCCGCGAGCAGACGGAGGATGTCCGCCTGCAGCGGATCCGTGTCCTGGAACTCGTCCACGAAGAGATGGGTGAAGCGTTTCTGCAACGCGCGACGAACGCCTGCGTCCCGCTGCAGCAGCACGCGCAGCTGAAGAAGAAGATCAAAGAAGTCGAGCTTGCCGGTGCGCGCCTTCACCTGGCGGTAGAGGTCCACCACCGGAAGCAGCTCCTGGTGAAGACACGCGGCGAGATCCGCGTCGGCGCGCAGGAGAATTCGCTCCAGCTCGTCGCGCGCGGCGTTGCGCTGAGCGACGACCACGTCTCGCGGCAGGTCCTGCGCGTAGGGGCGCTTGCCGCCGGTCCAGGTCCAACTGCGGTGGCGAAGCAGCTCGTTGAGCGAGGCCTCGAGTCCGTCGTGATCTCTCCCCGCGACGGCTTCGTGGTGATCCAGGTCTTCGACGAAGCGGCGAAGCTCGTCGAGGTTCTTGCGCAGGTAATCGTCTTCGTTGCCGCGCTTCGAGAGCGCGGCCAACTCGCGCAGCTTGGGCACCCACGCGTTCAGCTCAGCGGCGCGATCGAAAGGATCTCGCCTCCATGGGGCGGTGAAGTCGCGGTGTTCGACCAACTGCCAGGCGGCGCGGCGAAGCTGCTCTCGCGGCGTTACGCGATCTCTTCCTTTCGAGCGACGCCGCAGCACCCGGCGAATGCCTTCGGGTGGGTCGCGCAGCGCGACTTCGAACCAGCGATCGAAGGCGACGTGCAACAACGCGCGCGCCTCGGGCTCCGTCGCTACTTCGAAGAGCGGATCAACGCCGGCTTCGAGTGGATGCTCGCGCAAGAGATCCGAGCAGAGCGCGTGGATCGTCCCGATATGGGCCACTTCGAGCTCCGCGAGCGCGCGCTCTAAACGCTGGTGCTCCGCGCTGGCCGAAGGCGCCTTGCCGCGCGCATCTTCAAGCGCTCCACGCAGCCGCAGCTTGAGCTCGCCCGCGGCTTTCTCGGTGAAGGTGACGGAGAGAATGCTGCCCAACGTGGCGCCCTGATGCCCCGCGGCGACCACCGCGACGATGCGCCCAACGAGTGCAGTGGTCTTGCCGGTGCCCGCCGCGGCTTCGACCACCAATGTCGAGTCGAGATCGCGCGCGATCCGTTCGCGTGCGGCTGCGTCCGCCAGCATCATTTGAGAGCCCTCAGGCGGATGAGTGGTTCGAGCGGACCCTTCGGTTTCAGCTCCGTGCGGCGCTGCTCGTCGGTGCCGCAGACGGATCGGTAGTCACAGTAGGTGCACTCCTCCTTCGCGGGAGCGGCGGGAAGGAAGCCCTTCTCCAAGGCTTGCCCAATCGTCTTCACTGCCTTCACACCCGCTTCACGTGAGGTGGCGTTGAGCGGAATGAAGACTTCGCTGAACTGTCCGGCCTGCGTGCAGTAGAAGAGTCGACCACCGCTGACGGTCTTCTCCGGGAAGAGCTTCTCCAGCGCGAGCGAATACAACACCGGCTGAAGCGACTTCCCTCCTCCCACGAGTGCACCGACTTCCGCTCGTGCCCTCCCCGTCTTGTAGTCGGTCGCGCGAAGCGTTCCGTCTGGAGCGATCTCGACGAGATCGATCGATCCTCGAAGCCGCAGGCCGCCTTCAATCTCCACAGGATCCGCGCGGCTCTCCGGATCTTGCTGCTCGCGGTGCCCTAGCCCGAACGCCAGCTCGAATTTCCACGGCGCCCAGAGCGCTGTCTCGCGCGCGGTCATCCGCAACCACTCTCGAGCATCCGCGCGCATGGCAACCAACGTGTCCTGCCAGACGCGATCAATCGCCGGTGCATAGAGCTCTTCATACTTCCGCGCCACGCTCTGAATCACGCTGTCGAGCGTGGCCAGCGCCGCGTCCAAGCTTTGCGGGGTGATCGGCAGCCGCTCCCCTTCGCGTAAGGTGCTGAGGACCGTGTAGTGCACCTCGTGCACCATGGAGCCCTTCTGCAGCGGGTCCAGCTCTTCGATCGCGACCGGCTCTTCGCGTGGAGAAAGTCGCAGAATACCACTGAGGAAGAAGCGGTAGGGACAGGCCGCATAGTGCTGAAGCGCCGTCGCGGAGAAGGCACGCGCGCCGAGCTGATGCGGCGCCAGCGCGGCCAACGCGTCCGCGGAAGGTTTGACCAACCCGTCCCACGAGCCCCATGCCGAGTGCCAGCGGGCGTAGCGCGCGCGGAGGGCTCTGGCGAGGAAGGGGTTCACCTGAGTGAGGTAACGCGCGGCGCCTCGTGGAGGGGGGGTGCTTCCGCGGAAGAGCTCATCGAGCACGGAGAGATCTCGTTCAGCGATGTCGATGGCGGTGTCCGCGTTGCGCGGCGCCGGCCAACCAATGCGCGCGTCCACGGCACGCTCGGCTCGGCGACGCAGCTCTTCGTAGCGCGGGAGTTTTCCTTCCACCGCGCGCAAGGCTTCCAACCCGTAGAACGACGGCACCCGCGGTCGTGCGTCGGCGCCGTCAATGCGTGGATAAGAAAGGACGACGCGCGAAGTGGCCGCGCCCACGGCCAGCTGAAGCTGCAACCGCTCCGACACCACGCGGTCGGCGTCGACCTCCAGAGCGTCGCTGAGTCGCCTTCGTTCGGCGTCTGGCGCGATCGGATCCTCGCGAACCTTCTGCGGGAAAATGCGCTCTGCCAGACCCGGGACGAAAACCACGTCGAACGCCATTCCGCGCGCGGCGTCCACGGGACCGACAAAGACTGCGCCGAAGCGACGCTGCGGCGGCGGAACCGTGAGCTGCAACAGTCGCTCCGCGAGAACTTTGCGAACCTCCGCGAGGGTCACTGGACCGACAACGCCGAGCGGTGCCAACTCCGCGAGCACGGAGAGCACGCGATCCGGTTTGCGCAGCGCGCGCGTAGAGAGCTCCGTCAAACGCTCCAGCCACTCGCTCCAGAGCGCTTCGCGGGGCAACGCGCTAAGGACATCAATCAAAGGCAGCGCGTAGCCGGTAAACGCGGTGAGGTCGCTCAGTGCTTTGCCGACGCGCGCTCCGTTCGGCTCGCTGATGGACGGCGACGCGAGCTCCGCGCGGTAGCGCTGGTCCAGCTCCAGCAACCGCTTGCGCCAGCGATCACGTCCGCCAATCACCGCCGCTTCGACGAGAAGTTTTTCCCAGCGGCGCGGCGCTCGAAGTGTTCCTGCGACAACCGGCGCGGTGTCCGAAAGAGCTTCTTCTTCGTTGTCGTCAGACGGCGCCTCTTCGGGGGCTTCTTCAGAGTCGGGCTCTCGCCAGCGCTCTCCCGGAGATGGCGCGGCAGGAGGTGCACCCGCTGTGGTTGCCTTGGGAACTTCGCCCAAAGAGAGGTATTCGGCGAAGAGCGACGCGGAGAGTCCTTCGTCCGCACAGGCGAGCAGCGCCAACAGCGCCCTTCCCGCGGGATCCGGCTGCAGCGTGCCGCGGACGAAATAGGCGGAGATATCAGCGCGGCGGAGCGCCTCGGTCATCGCCGCTCGGTACGCGCCCGGAGCGCGAAGGAGGACAGCCATACGATCGAACGGAACACCGCGCGCGGCTTCGCGCTGCAGCGCTCTCGCCACTTCAATGCACTCGCGAAATTCTCCGGGCGCGGAGAGCAGCTCGACGTCTTCCGCAGGTTCGTTCTTCGCGGGTTTTTCGGCGCCGAAGAGGTTTTGCTGCAGGCGCGCGACACCCGACTCGCGCGGCGGATCGTGCCGCTCTGCTCTCACCCCGAGCGCGCTCTCGAGGAGATTCAACGTTCGCTCGTCGCCGTGCGGCACGGTCGCGAAGAGATCAGCGTTGATGCTCAGCGACTTCACGAGCTCGGCTTCGAGCGCTGAGCGCAACTCCACATCGAGCAGCAACGTGGGGAACGGTTTCACCGCCGCGATCGCCAGACGCAACACCTGCGCCTCATCTGCGATGCGGATCTCGGCGAGAGCCCCTTCGAACGCGCGGGCGACGCGCTGAAGATCCGGATCGAGCGAGTCGACGGACACCTGTGCTAAGCGCAGCTCGGAAATAGTTCGCGCCAACGCTCGAGGCAACCCGGGCTGGCTCGCAATGCCTTGAAACCGACCCAACCTTCCGTCGAGGAGATGG
>JBQTKE010000080.1:0-4512 GCA_052386435.1 Myxococcaceae bacterium | reverse complement strand
GCCGCACTTGGTGCTGCCGCCGGGACAATTGAGGCTGCAAACGCCGTTGCCGCAAATAAACCCGGTTCCGCACGCGGTTCCGCACGCGCCGCAGTTTTGTGAGTCATTGCGAACATCCTTGCATTGGCCGTCGCAGTTTTTCTGTGGCGCCTGGCAGGTGACCGCGCACTGGCCGGCGTTGCAGATCTCGCCATCCGCGCATGCTTTTCCGCAGCTGCCGCAGTTCTGGTGATCAATCGTGAGGATGGTGCACTGGCCGTCGCAGACGTCCTGGTTCTCTGGACAGGTGGGCCCGCATCCCGCGACGCTCAGCGTCGAGACAACCACCGCCGCGCTGAGCATGGCCACGGCGTGCGTGACAACGGCGACGCTTCGCTTCTCATGCCAACGCATCGACACCTCTACGGCCCCTCTAGAAGGCGCCAGTAGAGCATGGGCGACGAGCGGCGCCAGAACCCGCGACGCTGCTGTCGTGGTCCTCCGGAGCCAACGGAGGTGCGTGGCTGTGACACGCTCGGCCAAGCAGTTGCAATCGTTTTGATTTCTTCGCTACAAAACCCCGCGCTCCGCTTTTTGCAACGCCTCGCGTCTTGACGGGAGGGGAAGTGTTCGGCCGTTTTCAGCGCTTCTACAACTCGATCAAGCTCGCCGCCGACCTGGCGATGTTGGGCCTGGCCTTCGCGCTTGCTTACGTCACTCGCTTTGACGGCCCCTTCGCGTGGGAGGTCCTCCCCACGGCCGAAGAGACGTTCCTGTCGGTGGCGATGGTCTGGGTGATCTTTCCTTTCACCTTCTATCAATCGCAGCTCTACACCACGAACCGAGCGCGGACGCACGTCGGTGAGGTCTTCGAGATCTTCAAGGCCACCGTCACCGCGACGGTGATTCTGGTCACGCTCACGTATTTTTTCCGCGAGCGCTATTCGCGTCTGACACTGCTGCTCTTTGTCAGCTACGCGTTCGTGTTGGTCAGCGTGACGCGCCTCACCTTCCGCGCGGGGCTCAACGAGATCCGCCGCCGCGGCTTCAATCTCAAATCGATCCTGGTGATTGGTGCGGGAGATTTGGGCGAGCGGGTGATCGACACCATTCACGAACACCGGGAGCTGGGTTTTCGCGTCACCGGGGTGCTCACCCGTCACGCGACGAAGGTGGGGCGCACAGTGCGAGGCGCGCCGATCGTTGGGCTCATTGGAGACGTCGAGAAGGTGTTGGACGAATCACCCGTGGACCAAGTTCTGGTTGCGCTTCCTATTGAAGAGCAGGCGCTGGTCAAGCCGCTGATGGAACAGCTCGCGCTGCGCACCGTCGACGTGAAGATCGTCCCAGATCTCTACCAGTACACGACGCTCAGCGGCGGTATCGAGGAGTTTGGAGGTCTGCCCATCATTTCTCTCCAAGGTGGTCAGCTGCACGGCTGGAATGTGATCGCCAAGCGGGGCTTTGATGTGCTCTTCGCGCTGGTGGGAATTCTGATTGCATCGCCGCTGATGCTGATTGCGGCGCTCTTGGTGAAGCTGACCAGCCGAGGTCCGCTCTTCTACGCGCAGGAGCGGATGGGCATGGATGGGCGCACTTTCCGCATCTACAAGTTCCGCACGATGAAGCCGGACGCGGAAGAGGATGGGGCGCGGATGGCCCATGCCGAGGACGATCGCCGCACGCTCTTCGGAACGTTCCTGCGCCGTTCTTCCATCGACGAGCTGCCCCAACTCTTCAACGTGCTCCGAGGTGACATGAGCCTCGTCGGCCCACGTCCCGAGCGTCCCGTCTTCATCGAGGAGTTCAAGCGGCAGATCCCGCGTTACCACTTGAGGCACAAGGTGAAGTCCGGCATCACCGGCTGGGCACAGGTCAATGGACTGCGCGGCCAGACATCGATCCAAAAGCGAATCGAATACGACCTCTATTACATCGAGAACTGGTCGCTGCTCCTGGACCTCAAGATCCTCGTGCGCACCGCGTTCGGCGGGTTCCTCTCGCGCAACGCGTACTGAGCCCGCAAACGTAAACGGCCCCGAACACGAAAGCGCCCGGAGCCGTTCCCCTCTCCCTCGACGGTCGCCGCCTCAAGCGGAAGCGCCCCGTTCGTCCTGCAAATGTGACGTGGGATTCACCGCGTCCCTTCAGGTCGACTGAGCGCTCGGCGGTGATGCTCCGAGCGCTCGTCGGGCCTGGAGGAGCCCCTCAACTCAGCTGCAGCCGCTGGTGGAGCCGCAGTTGCTGCATTTGTAGCAAGCGCCGTTGCGAACCATGATCGCGCCGCAGGTGTGGCAGGGCGGGGCGTCCGCTTGGTTCAGGTACGACTGACGCGCGGAGCTGGCCGGCTCAGGCGCGCGGCGCGGGGCTTCCGCCGGGGGCGTCGCTTTGGCGGGCGGCGGCGGGGTGAGCTCAGGCGCGGTGCCATCAGGGCTGGGCAGGAACTTCAGCGACAGCCAGCGGAAGATGTAGTCGGTGATCGACTTGGCGATCGGGATCGCCGGGTTGCCGGTGAACCCGGACGGCTCGAAGCGGGTGTGGCTGAACTTGTCGACCAGGACCTGAAGGGGCACGCCGTACTGAAGGGACAGCGAGATCGCGGTCGCGAAGCTGTCCATCAAACCGGAGACCACTGAGCCTTCCTTCGCCATCACGCAGAACAGCTCACCCGGCGTTCCGTCTTCGTACATGCCCACGGTCAGGTAACCGTCGTGGCCGCCGATGGAGAACTTGTGGGTGTACGCGTGACGCTCTTCCGGTAGCCGGCGGCGCTGCGCCCGCGCGTCCGGAGCGATCAGCGGCTGAGCGTCCTGGGTTTTGAGCTCGTCCTTCTTCTTCGAGGTGTTGAGCGGTTGGCTGCGTTTGCACCCGTCGCGGTAGACGGCCATTGCCTTGAGCCCCAGGCGCCAGCCTTCCAGGTACGCCTGCTCAATGTCCTCCACGGTGGCCGCGGTGGGCAGGTTCACCGTCTTGGAGATCGCTCCCGAGAGGAAGGGCTGCGTCGCGCCCATCATCTTGAGGTGGCCCATCCAGTGGATGGAGCGTTCGCCCTTGGCCGGCTTGAACGCGCAGTCGAACACCGGCAGGTGCTCCGACTTGAGCAGCGGAGCGCCTTCAATCGTCTCCTCCTTGTCGAGGTGACCGACGATGGCCTCAATCTCCAGCGGGTTGTATCCAAGCTTCGCGAGGGAGAGTGGGACGGTGTTGTTGACGATCTTCAACATGCCGCCGCCGACCAGCTTCTTGTACTTGATGAGCGCGATGTCCGGTTCGATTCCGGTGGTGTCGCAGTCCATCATGAAGCCGATGGTTCCCGTGGGCGCAAGCACAGTGACCTGGCTGTTCCGGTAGCCGTGCTCCTGTCCGTACGAGAGCGCGTCATCCCAGGCTTGCTTGGAGGCAAGGTGAAGATCCTCGCTCACGCCCAGCTTGGGAATTTGATGCGCCGCCTTCCGGTGCTTGCGAATGACGCCCAACATGGGTTCCGCGTTCTTGCTGTACCCGGCGAACGTCCCCATCTTCTCTGCGATGTGCGCGGACTGCAGATAGGCCTGGCCGCACATCAGTGAGGTGATGGCGCCCGCGTAGTTGCGACCTTCCTCGGAGTCGTAAGGGAGGCCCGTGGCCATCAACAGCGCGCCCAGGTTCGCGTAGCCCAAGCCGAGCGGCCGGTAGTCGAACGAGTTCTGGGTGATCCGCTCCGTGGGGTACTTGGAGAACCCGACGATGATCTCCTGCGCAAGGAGAACCACGTCCACCGCGTGCCGGAAAGCCTCAACGTCGAACTCCCCGTCGATGCTCCGGAAGTGCATCAGGTTCAACGAGGCCAGGTTGCAGGCGGTGTCGTCGAGGAACATGTACTCGGAGCACGGATTCGACGCGTTGATCCGCTCGGTGCCGGAGCAGGTGTGCCAGGCATTGATGGTGGTGTCGAACTGCAGGCCCGGATCACCACAGAGGTGGGCGGCTTCAGAGATTTCACGGAAGAGATCTCGGGCGCGGTAGGTGTCCATGGGACGGCCATCACGTACGGCGTGGGTGGTCCAGCTTCGGTCTTCCACGACCGCCTTCATGAACTCGTCGGTGACGCGCACCGAGTTGTTGGAGTTCTGGAAGAAGACGGAGGAGTACGCCTCGCCGTTGAAAGACGCGTCGTAACCCGCATCGATCAGCGCCCACGCCTTCCTCTCTTCAGAAGATTTGCAGCGGATGAACTGGAGCACGTCCGGGTGGTCCGCGTTGAGAATCACCATCTTCGCGGCGCGGCGGGTCTTGCCACCGCTCTTGATGACGCCGGCGAAAGCGTCGAAGCCCTTCATGAAAGAGACCGGACCTGAGGCGGTGCCGCCGCCCGCGAGCAGCTCGCGCGAAGATCGGAGCGACGACAGGTTGCTGCCCGTGCCGGAGCCGTACTTGAAGAGCATGCCTTCAGTCTTCGCCAAACCGAGGATCGACTCCATGGAGTCATCCACAGAGTTGATGAAGCACGCGGAGCACTGAGGGTGTTCTTCTACGCCGACGTTGAACCACACG
>JBQTKE010000079.1:0-2291 GCA_052386435.1 Myxococcaceae bacterium | reverse complement strand
ATTTCGATCGCGCTCAAGGACATGATCATCCCGCCCAAGAAGCAGGAGTTCTTGGACTTCGCCCGCACCGAAGTGTCGGAGATCGAGACCCAGTTCCAAGAGGGCCTCATCACCTACGGCGAGCGCTACAACAAGGTGATCGACATCTGGGCGCAGGTGACTGAGAAGGTCGCCGGCGAGATGATGCTTCAGATCTCTCAGGAAGAGGTCAGCGGGGAGAACAAGGAAGGCAAGCGCGAGACCCGGAAGCAGCCTTCGTTCAACCCCATCTACATCATGGCCGACTCCGGCGCGCGCGGCTCTGCTCAGCAGATCCGTCAGCTCGCGGGTATGCGCGGCCTGATGGCGAAGCCCTCCGGCGAAATCATTGAGACGCCGATCACCGCGACCTTCCGCGAAGGCCTCTCGGTGCTCCAGTACTTCATCTCCACGCACGGCGCGCGTAAGGGGCTGGCGGACACGGCGCTGAAGACGGCGAACTCCGGTTACCTGACCCGCCGACTGGTCGACGTGGCGCAGGACGCGATCATCACCGAATACGACTGCGGCACGATGGACGGTCTGTTCATTGGCGCGCTGGTCGAGGGCGGCGAGATCATCGAGCCGTTGGGTGAGCGCATCTTGGGCCGTGTGGCCTTGGACGACATCCACGATCCGGTGAACAGCGACGTGCTGGTTCGCGCGAACGAAGAGATCGACGAGGCGAAGGTCGCCAAGATCGAAAACTCGGGTCTGGATCGCGTGAAGATCCGCTCCGTGCTCACCTGCCAAGCTCGCCGCGGAATCTGCGTCGAGTGCTACGGCCGTGACCTGGCGCGCGGCCGGAAGGTCTCCATCGGCGAAGCGTGCGGCGTGATGGCGGCGCAGTCCATCGGCGAGCCGGGTACGCAGCTGACCATGCGTACCTTCCACGTCGGTGGCGCGGCGATGCGTCGTGCGGAGCAGAGCTCGTTGGAGAACCGCTATGCCGGTACCGTGAAGTTCGCGAACCTGGCCACGGTGAAGAAGGCCGACGGATCTCTGGCGGTCATGAACCGCAACGGTGAGCTGGTGGTCGTGGACGACTCCGGTCGTGAGCGCGAGCGCTACCAAGTCATCTACGGCGCGCGTCTGGCGGTGAAGGAAGGGCAGAAGGTGGAGCCCAACACCCTCATCGCGGAGTGGGACGCGTTCGCCATGCCGCTGCTCACCGAAGTGGGCGGCATCGTGAAATTCGAGGACATCGTCGAAGGCGTGACGATGAACGAGACCGTCGACGAAGTGACCGGCATTAACCGCAAGACGATCACTGAATCCAAAGACCCGGATGCTCGGCCTCGCATCACCCTGCGCGACGCGAAGGGCGAGACCAAGTCGATGGCGAGCTCGGATCAACCGGCGTCGTACTTTCTGCCGCAAGGCGCGACCATCACCGTCAACGACGGCGACGAGATCAACGCAGGTGAGATCATCGCCAAGGTTCCGCGTGAGACCGCGAAGACCAAGGACATCACGGGCGGTCTGCCCCGCGTGGCCGAGCTCTTCGAAGCGCGCAAGCCGAAGGATCACGCGGTCATCGCGGAGATCGACGGCGTGGTGTCGTTCGGCAAGGACACCAAGGGCAAGCGCAAGCTCATCATCACCCCTGAGGTGAACAACGAGCAGCGTCCGGACCTGGCGAAGGAGTACCTGATCTCCAAGGGCAAGCACATCAGCGTGCACTCGGGCGATCGCGTGAAGGCCGGCGAGCCGATGATGGACGGCGCGGCCAACCCGCACGACATCCTCAAGGTGTTGGGCGAGAAGGAGCTGGCCCGCTACCTGGTGGATGAAGTCCAGGAGGTTTACCGGCTCCAGGGCGTGAAGATTAACGCCAAGCACATCGAGACGATCGTGCGGCAGATGCTCCGCCGCGTGCGCGTCTCCGACGTGGGCGACACCAACTTCCTCGTCGATGAACAGGTCGAGAAGTGGGTGTTCGAAGAGGAGAACGAGAAGGCGATGGCGAAGGGTATGCGGCCGGCGGTGGGCGAGCCTCTGCTCCTCGGCATCACCAAGGCGTCTCTCTCCACGGAGTCGTTCATCTCCGCGTCGTCCTTCCAGGAGACCACCAAGGTGCTCACCGAAGCCGCGATCAACGGCAAGGTCGACTACCTGCGCGGCCTCAAGGAGAACGTGATCATGGGCCGGCTCATCCCCGCCGGCACTGGCCTCGGCGCCTACAAGCGGATGCAGCTCAACATCGAGGGACCGGACGAGGAGGAGTCGTTCTCCCCGCCCCCGCCGCCGATCGACCTGCCCCCCCGCCCGGC
>JBQTKE010000078.1:0-8857 GCA_052386435.1 Myxococcaceae bacterium | reverse complement strand
CTGAGCTGGGTACAGCGAGACGGCGGTGCCTCCTCCTTCGGTGTGCTTCTGCGCTTGCCGCGTGCCTGACGTTTGACGGGAGTGGTGGTGCTCTCGGAGGCGTCCGGATTCGCGGGCAGCTCCGCCGCGCCGACTTGCAGCATGAGCATCGCAACGATTGGCCAAGGGGACATCACCACTGCTCCACACCCAGATGTAGCGTACGAGGCCCGCAACGTACGCACGCTGGGGCCAGGTCAGCAAAGTTTGCCCTTGGATGGCCGGCGCTCAAAATTTGGGAAAACGAGACACTCAGCTCCGGCGGTTGCGCAGGCCCAAATAGCGTTCAGACGCGGCGAAGCGGATCAGCTCGGCGCGCTCGTCGTCCTTCTCAAGTGCGCTCAACGCCGGGGCCACGCCGCCACAGACGACCAGCCCGGCTCTATTCGCGGAGTACCGAGCCGCTTCGGCCAACAACGTCAGGTTGGCGCTTCTTCCCACCGCCGCATAGAGCTCGCGGGCGCGTGGGGTGCTCTTGCTGGGCAACGCGGCGCGAAGGGTCTTGGCCTGTCCCCCGACTCTCTTGGCGCGGCTGAGCGCCTCGCCCAGAATCTCCATCGCGCGCGCCAGCTGATCGCCGCGAAGCGATCGCAGCAGCAACAGATCCGGGTTCTGACTGAACAACGCGCGACCGGCGAAGAACCGAAGCTGCGGTCCGTTGAGCTCCTTGCGAACCGCGTCCTTCCCCACCAGCAATCGCTCGGCCTTCCCTGGCGCCAGCGTGAAGGCGGGCCCGCTCTCGTCGGAGAGAAAGATGTCCGGCGCGCGAATGCCCAGTATTCGAACCGCCGCGAGCAACGCGTCCGCGCTGGCCTTGGCGCCCTCGCCGGAGTCGACGCGAAACGGTTTGGCCTCCAGCTTGGGGTGAGGAAACAGCCGGACCAACGCGGCGCCAGTCAGACTCAGCAGCTCTCCTTCTTTTCCACGCAGCCGCGGGTGACGTAGGCCCGCGCGATCCGTCTCGGAGAGCAACAGCTTCGGCGGCAGCGGCGCGGAGTTGGGATCTCCTTCGAGCGCGTCGCCGATCTCGGCCATCAACGTGCTGCGCGCGGTGTCGTTGATGTCGTCGAAATAGTCGGAGAGCGCGAGGTAGGCATTGGCTTCGAGAGGACGCGCCTGAATGCGGCGAACCAACTCCACACGAACCTCAACTTCCGGCTCTGGAGGCGGTGGCTTGAACGCGCGCTTGCGCACCTCGGCCGCTTCGAAGTCACCCGTCGCCCGCTCCAGCGCGTCCATCTCCATCAGCTCCGTCGGAGCGGAGAGCTTTCCCAGCTGGGCCAAGGCGTGTGTGGCTTCGGCGGTGAGGCCTTGGGCTGTCAACCGTTCATGCAGCGCTTTCCAGGCTTCTTGATGGGAAGGGTCGACGCGGACCGCTTGTCGCAGCTCACTCAGCGCGTCGTCGTTGCGGCCGGCCCTTTCCAACAACGTGGCCAGCTCCACGCGCGGGTGCTTGCTCTGAGGCTCCGCCTTGATCTGCGCGCGCAGGACCTTCTCCAGCTGCACGTCGTCGCCCATCGCGCGGGAGATGAGCTCCAACCGCTCGCGCGCTTCAACGTCGTCTGGGGAGGACGAGAGCACCTCACTCCACGCCCAGCGCGCGGTCTCCGTCTCCAGCGGTGACGCGTCCGCCAGCCGCGCCAGACGACGGAAGAGGTCCGCCCGTTCCGGTGCGCGACGCGGCAACGAGGCGAGAGCGTCTTTGAGGAGCACATAGGGTTTGGGGTTCGCGGTTTCGGCCGTGCGCGCATACGGATCGGAGAACACCGGCTCGTGTGGAGTGCGAACGTGACGCTGTGCAGGATCCGTGGGACGCGTCGACTCGAACGCCGCGCCGCGCTTGCCCATCTTCATTCGCGGGCGCGCGTAATCGACGGCGTGCTCCAGCTCCGCCAGCCCCGCCAACGCGGGAAGAAGATCAGGCGCCGCGGAGAGAGCAGCGTCGTAGTCCGCGCGGGCCGCTTCGAACTTTCGAGAGAGGGCGAACAGCTCGGCCCTGGCCAGCAACGCTTTCGCGCGCGAGGCAGAGTCCGTCGCCTTCTCCACGGCCGCGTCGAGCGCCTTCTGCGCCGCGCCGCCGTGCTCAATCGCATTGAGCAGGCGCACCTTCTGCTGCAGAGCGTGGGAATCACCGCTGAGCTGAGCGATCTCGCCGTACGCCTCCGCGGCGCCCTTGGGATCGTGAACCTCGCGCTCCAAAATCTCCGCAAGGTCAGAGAGCGCGTCGAGCTTCTCTTCGAGCGTCCCCGCGCGCGCCACGCGATCTCGCGCCTGCGTCTCTCTAGAAGATGAAGGGATAGGTCACCCGAGCATCGTCGCGCTCTTCGTCCACTGGGAAGCGCAGCCGTTTGGCCTCGCTGACGATGCAGGCGCGCAACTTGTTGTCGTGCAGAGAGCCGCCCACGTCCGTCGCTGAGGTCACGAAGCCGGTGCTGGAGATGACCATCTCCACCCGAACCTCACCCGACACCCGGCGCTTGCGTGCGGCCGCCTTATAGCAGCGCTTGATGCCCGCGCCCTGACGGGAGAGGAGGTTGCGAACCAGCGCCGGAGGAATGGGCTTCTGCGCGGCCGCGCGGTCCGCTGGATCTCGATCCGGACGGGTGTCTTCTGATGGCGCGCCCTCCGGAACCTCGGCATCGAGCGTCGCGGAAGACTCGGGAGCCTTCGGTTTGGGCGTCTGAGGCAGCGCGCCTACTTTTGCTTCGACCCGCGCGCGCACGTCCTTCGACACCAACCACCGCGCGCTCGCGAAGGTCCTCAAGCTCTCGCGCGCCTTCGCGGGATCTTTCGCTTCCTCCAGCTGAGTCAGCAACTTGTCCGCGCAGTCCTCTTGCAGAGCTTGGTGCTCGCGCGCCACGGAGTTGTCGACGGGAGGATCAATCTCCGGACGCAGACACGCGCCGGACACATTGTTGCTGGCCAGCGAGTCGTAAAGTCCCAAAATCTGCCACGCCGATTCCTCGAGCTCACGGCCGGGAAGCGGAATCCGTTGCAATGTGGCGGCGTACGAAGCGACGCCCGCGGTCACCACGAAGAGCACTGCACCGAACCGGCCCACCGCGGGGTTGGCGGCGCTGACGCCTATCCGAGTTCCGCCGGGCTGGAGGCTGCGGCGTGGCCTGCCACCAATCAGGCCGATCGCGCCCAGCGCCGCGGGGACCAACGCGAACACCAGCCCCAACTTCGAGCACGCCCGCGCCTCGCTGAAACCCACGCGCCGCGCCCGTTCGCGCAACGACGCGGACATTCGTGGCCCCAGCGATTCATCCACGCGCGACTGCGCGAGCAGCGTTCCCGCCACGCCCACCGACACCGCGAGCGCCGCGCAGAGCAACCCCAGAGTCGCGAGCAACCGCGCCGCGGTGCGCCCTCCACTGGCGAGCACCACCAAGACGCCCAGGGAGAAAGCCAGGCCCACGCCGCCAATCAACGCGACCAGGTACGCGAGCGGGCCTCCTTGCTCGAAAAGCTGTAACAGCTGACCGCCTTCCATCGGACCCGCATCCTCTCATCAAATGCGCGCGAAGTCCCCAGCGAGGGCGGCTGATGGGGAAACCATGCGTTGGCAGTGGGAATCGCCCCTGCTCACCACCACGATCCACTGGGCGCGGAACAGCCGACGCGCTCGAAGAAGGCGCGCATGTCCTTGGGCAGCTCGGACGTGAGGGCCAGCGAAGCGCCGGTCTCCGCATGCGGAAGGATGAGCGTCTGCGCGTGAAGAAGACAGCGCGGTGCCGGCAGCCCCGCGGCCGCCTCTGCCCCTCCGTAGCGACGGTCTCCCAAGATAGGCGCGGCGAGCGCGGTGAGGTGCGCGCGCAGCTGGTGCGTCCTCCCGGTCTCTGGATAGAGCGCGATGATCGCAAAGCCATCTCCCTGCCCCAACCGTTGATAACGCGTGACCGCGGGCGTTCCGTTCGCGGTGCGCGAGGCCCGCCAACGTCCTGGGCGTGACGGGTCTGGAGAGAGCGGGAGATCCACGACGCCTTCCGCGCTGATCGCTGCTCCGCACAGCGCGAGATAGCGCTTGCGTACTTTCCCTTCTCGAAATGCCTCGGCCATCGCAGCGGTCGCCAGAGAGGTCTTCCCGAACACGGTGACGCCTGAGGTCTCCTTGTCCAGCCGGTGCACCAGTCCCGCCTCCTGCCCCAGGTGCGTGGTCGCCCAATCCAGCAGACTGGACTCGCGCCCAGAAGGGGTGGGCTGCGCCACCATCCCGGAGGGTTTGTCCACGGCGAGCACGAAGTCGTCTTCGAAAATGATCCGGACGTGGAAGCCACCGCTCGGCGCGGACAAACTTGCGTGACCGGACTCCTCGAGGATGACCATTATCGGATCTCCCGGCCTCAACGGAGTCTGCGGCTCACGACAGCGGCGACCTTTGAGGTACACCGCCCCCCGTTCGACCAGGGTCGCCGCGTCACGCTCGCTCAGCTCCAACGACTGCTGAACGAAGGCGCCCAGCGCCCCTTCTCTCTCCACCGTCAACGACCTGCGCATCAAGGTTTGGCTGGCAGACCAGAGAGGAAGGCTTTAAGCAACGGCGCACGCGCCCCCGGTCTCCATGCGGCGACGGTGGAGAGGTCCGCGTGCGAGGTCCGCGTGCGAGGTCCGCGTGCAAGGAAGCATTGCTGGGCGGGCAGGTGCGCCGTACCCTCGAACGCTCATGGCCTCCTCTCTCTCCGCCCTGCGCGATCGCCTCGATTCTTACCTCGCTGAGCGGGGCAACCTTGAGTACCGCTGGAAGGCGGGGCTCTCCACGGAGCTCCCTCTTCAGGCACTTCACGCCACGGCACCCCAGTTGGCGCGCCCAGAAACTTTCTTGGAGGTTCGCGAAGCGGTCGAGCGCAAGGGCACGGACGATCGCGAACGCGCGCTGCTCACCCTGCTCCTCGAGTTTCTAGCGAGCCAAGTTGAGGAAGGACTCGCGGCGGAGGCGATTGCGGGCCAGGCGCATTTTGAAGCCACGGCCTTCATCCAGTCCGACCACTCTGAATATGAGGGGCTGCCGCTGCGAGATGCCCGCGCTTCCTTGCCTCGCGTGGAGTCGCGTGAACGGCGAGCGGTCCTCGAACGCGGAATTGCGCAGACGCTCGCGGAGCGCTCCTCACTTTGGGAGCGGCGCTTGGAGGCGGCGGAAGGCGCCGCGCGCACGCTGGGCTTCGGCGGCTATTCGGCGCTGCGCGAGCGGGTGACTGGACAGAGCCTGCCCCCGCTGCTCGAAGCTGCTGAGTCCTTTCTGCGGCAGACGGGGGACGCTTACCGGGACCTCCTGGGCTACGCGTTCAAGAAGATCGATCCGCTGCTCAAGCCCTCGCGCGCGCGTCACCATGATTTGGAGCACGCGCTCACGCTGCCCTGGATGCGCAGTCACTTCACCTCGGGAGACCGCGTGCCGTCGATTCAGCGGTGGCTGAGCGACGCCGGGTTCTCGCCCAACGCGGAAGGCCGCATTCAGTTGGACTTGGAAGAGCGCCCGGGCAAGCAGAGCACCGCGTTCGCGGCGCGGATTCACATTCCTTCTGAAGTGAGGCTGGTGCTGCGTCCCGGCGCGGACCTGGAGGCCTATACGTCCGCGCTGCACGAGTACGGGCGCGCTCAGCACTCCGCCCACGTCTCTCGCGCCGCACCGTTGGAGGAGCGCTGGCTGGGCGATGGCGCGGTACCTTTCGCCGCGGGGCTGCTCTTTGACCAGCTGCTCACTGAGGAGACTTGGCACCGACGCTATCTGCGCGCCCCTTCCACGACGGCGAAAGAAGCGGCGCGCATGGCCGCTTTCGGCAGCCTGGTCCGTGTCCGCGCGGCCTGTGCGGATCTGCCGTTGCTGCTCACGCTCCACGAGCGCGGGGCTACCGCGGCAGCAGCGGAAGAGTTCGCCGAACGGCAGTCCGCGGCGCTGGGAGTTGAGGTGCCCAAGGGGTATTTCCTCAGCCGCTTCGCCCCGCGCTTCGCCGCCGCGGAGGCGCTGCGCGCGTGGACGCTGCAGACTGTCCTGCACCAGGTTCTTCAACGGCGTTTCAATGAGGACTACTGGCGAAATCCCGCCGCGGGGAGCTGGCTCAAGGCGCTCTTCTCGCGCGGCCAGAGGGATCGCGCCGAGACCATCTGCGCTGAGTTGGGGGTTCCCAAGCCTGAGTTGGCGGCGGTGGGGACGCGCTTGGTGAGGGTGATGGGGGCATAACCCCTGAATCCTTCAGGCTTCGTCGCCCTCCCGACTCAGACACCTCAGGAAACGCAACGGAGCTCTGGACTCCGGAGGGGGAGTTCTTCTATCACTCGCCGCGTTCGTCCGAGCGATTGAGCACGGACGGCCGCGCGGCTGTTTCGCCGAGCGACACTAAGGATGGGTAACAAATGGCTACGGGTACCGTGAAGTGGTTCAACGATGCGAAGGGTTTCGGATTCATCACGCAGGACGGCGGTGGCGAGGACGTGTTCTGCCACCACACCGCCATCCAGGCTGATGGCTTCCGCAGCCTCGCCGAGGGTCAGAAGGTGGAGTTCGATGTGACCCGTGGACCGAAGGGTCTGCAAGCGGCGAACGTTCGACCGGTCTGAAGCACTTCGTCTGAATCGCTTCATGATGGGCCCGTTCCGGATTCGGAGCGGGCCCTTCTCATGTGCTGTGCGGGCCACTTCTTCGCGGAACGCCCGGACGTGCTGCGCCCTGCTTCGTACGGGCTTCGTGATGCGCGGGCGCAGCTACTTCTTCTTGCGCAGCGCCCGGACGATCTTGTTCTTCGTCGGGTTCTGACCGACGTCGCGAATTCCCGCGGTCACAGCGCGCACCGGTCCACGCGCGCGAACTGAACGCAGCAACTGCATCTCCATCAGCAGCAGCTCATCCGCGAGCTCCGCGTTGGTGCCAGCCGCCCTCGGGAGAGGAGCGCGAAGGTCGACCTTCGCTCCATGCCGCATCCGTAGCGCCTTCTCCTCCTCAGACGTCAGCGTGTTCGTTCGACCAAGCGCTGCCGTCACCTCCGCCGCCGCCACTGTCGCCGTGCTTCCGCTCTTCCGCTCCATGTTTCACCCTTGGTTGTTCGACCTGAACGTCCGCGCATGTCAGACGCGGCCGACCCGCTACTTTTCGCGATTGTAGGGATCGACCGGGGGGGGTCAATTTTTTGGCCAAAGAGTTGATGCCGCAGGGCGGCAGGAGAGCGACTAAGGGGCCTCGTCCGGAGGCTCTTCCACACTGCCCGCGTCGGGCTTCCCAGTCCCGGTGTCGAGGCCGAAGCGCTCGAGAACGCTGGCGATGCCTTCAGGTTTGTCTTCGTCTGGGAGGAAGTCCTTCGGCGGCTGCAGCACAGGGTTCTTTCCCACCCCCGTGACTTCTACATGCATCGACGTGGAGAGGAACGCTTCGCCCCCCGCGGGTGAGTTGGGCTGTTTGATGCGTCCGTCCAGCCGAGCCTTCACCACCACGGATGTCTGAGCGTCCACGAAGACCTCGCCCTCGAGCGACGAGGGCTGTCGGTTCTCCGTGAAGGCCATGCGTTTTTTGGTCGTGTCGTCCACGCCACCCTTTGGGGTGAGCGGGTTGGGAATGCCTTCCGGCGGTTTCTGGGCGGCGGCCTCTGGTCCCAGGGAGACGCGGTAGCGCCACGCGGTTCTGCCCTCATGAGAGACCGTGCCCTCCGGCGTGAGCTTCATCCGGCCCTTGTAGAGCTGATCGAAGTCGCGAATGACGCCGTGGACCTCGTCACGAACGCGTTCGGCCATGCCGCGGTCACGCTTGCGCATCCGAAATTTTCCGTAGCGGTTGCGGGCGTAGACCACGTTCTGAACGCGCATGACCTCGAAGCCTTGGTCGCGAGAGTTCTCCGCGGTCGCATCAAAATCGCCGCTCACTCCGCCCGCGCCTGCAAGCAACGTCCGTTGTTCGTTGAGCTTGAGGGACCGTTTGCCCGCGGTCCATTCGAACTTCACCTGCGCGGTGAACTTGTGGGGACCCAGCCGTTCAGTGGCTTCCGCGGCGCCCATGCCGAGAATCCGGCGGGCCACCCGCGGCTTGTCCGCCACGTCTTCCGGCTTGAGCTGTTCCTTGGCCGAGGCGACGGCCTGAGGCGGGTCCTCCGGCGAGAAGATGCGTTTCTTCGCGGCCTTGTCGACCGGGTCCGCGCACGCGGCGAACAGGCAGAGCGCCGCGAGGGGTACCCCCCCCGTCCGGCTTCGTCCTCCCCCGCCCCGTCGTTCAGTCATGAAGTCCTCGTCGCGCCGACGTGACACTCCCGCGGGCCCGCGAACGACGCAAGTTATGTGGCGAAGACACCCCCCGCAAGCGATGCCTTGCGATCCGCTGCCGACATTTGGTTCTCTGCGCCCCCCATGCAGAACCTACGCGACAAACTGCTCCAGGCCGGGTTGGTCACCAAAGAGCAGACGACCCAGGCGGAAGTGGACTCAAACAAGAAGGAAGCGCACAAGAAGGAAGCGCAGAACGCGGCGCGGCCGAATGGAGGTCGACCTTCACACGTTGGTCGGCCCGCTTCGAACGGCGCGGGAGGGCACAGATCCGGTGAACCACGCGCAGACGGACAGCGTTCGGGTGGTCCGCGTCCCCAGGGTCAGCGGCCCTACAGTGCCGAGCCTGCGGAGAAACGGATTCCGCGGCTGCCGCCACTCGCGTTGCCGGGGAGCAAGGCCTACCAGCGGCTGGAGTCGCTCAAGCAGCTGGAGCTGGACAAGAAGCTCCGCTCTCTGGTCCATGAGAACCAGGTCTCTGTCGACGTGGGCGCCACGGTTTTCTATTTCATGACGAGGAAGAATCGGCTGCGCCGGTTGGAGCTGACGGAGCCGCAGGCGAAGCAGCTCGAAG
>JBQTKE010000077.1:0-3605 GCA_052386435.1 Myxococcaceae bacterium | reverse complement strand
GGGGGGGGGGGGGGCCCTCTCTACCCTCCCGCCTCGTGGGGTGGGGGGTCTGGGTCCCGTTTTTTTCTACCCCCCCCCACCCCGCTGTTGCTTTCACGGCGCGGTCCGAGTCCCCTCGTCCATCAGGAACCGGTTGGGATCGGCTTGGCCGGGAGGAGGTGCCTCGGCGCTGGGCTGGGTCCCTTCGAGGAACGGCTCATTGCGGCCCGGCACGTGGGGTCCGGCGAGCAATCCGGTTTGAGGATCGACGCGCGCGAAGCTTATCCCCGGAGGAACTTCGAACTCGCGAGCCGGAAGTCCCTCATGGGCAAGGCGCATGAAGTTGAGCCAGATGGGGAGCGCAGCCTTACCGCCTGTCTCGCCGTTGCCGAGTGGATCGTGGTTGTCGAACCCAACCCACGCGGTGGCGACGTAGTCCGCGGTGTAGCCGGAGAACCAGGCGTCGCGGTGCTCAGACGCGGTGCCGGTCTTGCCCGCTGCGGGGCGATTCAGCTCACGCACGGCGGTAGCAGTGCCCTGTTCGACCACGCTGCGCATCAGTGAAGTCGCCATGTACGCGACGTTGGGCGGGAGCTTCTCTTCGAACGCGGATTGGTGCTCTTCCAACACGGTGCCCTTCGCATCCATCACTCGAATCAAAGTCACCGGCTCCGCGAAGCGCCCGAGCGAATGCAGCGTGGCGTATGCGTTGGTGAGCTCCAAGACGTGAACTTCACCGGTGCCCAACGCGACGGTGTAGTTCTCCGGCATTTGCGACGTGATGCCCGCGCGCGACCCGAAGTCGATCGCGACCTGGGGCGTGAGCGCTTCGGCCAGTCGCACCGAGACGGTGTTCTTCGACTTGGTGAGCGCCTCGCGCAAGGTCATCGGGCCCTGGAAGATGCCGTCCTCGAAGTTGCGTGGCTTCCAAACCTTGTCGGTGAACGGATCGCGAATAGGATCCGGCGCGTCGTTGACGACGCTGAGCGACGTGTATTTCTGGCTGGCGAGCGCGGCGGCGTAGAGGAACGGCTTGAAGCAGGAGCCGGGTTGACGCTTGGCCTGGGTGGCGCGGTTGAAGGGGGAGAGGCTCTGGTTGTAGCCGCCGGTCATCGCGACGACGTGGCGGTTCTCTGGGTTGATCACCACCAACGCGCCTTGCACCTCCGGCACTTGATCAATCGTCGCCTCGAGCGCCGCCGGCGCGGGGAGCACCTTGGTGATCTTCACGCGGACCAGGTCACCCACTTTTAGGATGTCGGACATCACCTTGGGAGGAGGGGTGAACTTGCCGACGCCGCGCGGCCGGGCCCAGGTACTGGTGCTGAAGGACACTTCGGCGAGGCGCCCGATGAGATCTATCTCGGCGCGCTTGAGCTTGTCGTCGACCTTCTGCACGTAGCCGGTGAGCCGAAGGCCTTCCTTCAAGGGAACCAGTTCGGGCTTACGTGCTTCGAGCTCCAGTGGCGATGGCGGCGCTTCGCCCTCTTCGGTGGGGGCTGCGACCTTCTCTTCAGCCGGCTCTTCTTCTTCTTCAGGTTTGGCGACGACCCATCGGATCAGATCCGCGACACTGGTGTCTTCGCTCTTGCGCTTGCCGGCTTCCTCGATGCGTCGAGCGACGAACGGACGGAGCGCGGCGAACTCCTCCGGTGTCTTTTTCCCAAGCGGCCCGTTGAACCCCATTCGTCGATCCACCGACTCCAGACCATCGCGCACGGCATCGTCCGCCAGCTGTTGGAGCTTGGTGTCCATGGCGATCTCGACACGCATGCCGTCTTCGTAGAGCGCCTTCTCTCCGTAGCGCGCGACCAACATGCGGCGAACCTCTTCCGCGTAGTACGGCCCAACGGTAGGTGGGGGCCGCGGTGCGAGGACGATCGGCTTCTCAATCTCCTTGTCGACCACCGCCTGTGGCAGGAACCCGTGACGGGCCAACTGGCCAAAGACGTAGCGCTGACGCCGCTTCGCTTTCACCATGTTGGTTTCGGGGTTGATCCGGTTGGGGGATTGAACCGTGCCGGCAAGCGACGCCGCTTCGCCGATCGACAGCTCGCGCGCGTGCTTGCCGAAGTAGTAGAGCGCGGCCTCCTCGATCCCGTAGCGGCTGTGGCCGAAGAAAATCTGGTTCAGATACAGCTCGAGAATCTGATCCTTGCTCAGCGCCTTCTCCATGCGCGGGGTGAGGATCCACTCCTTGATTTTTCGGGAGATGGTGCGTTCCTGGCTCAGCAACAGGTTGCGGCATGCCTGCTGGCTGATGGTGGAGGCACCTTGCTTCATCGAACCGGGGATGGCGCTCTTCAGGGCGGCGCGCGCCATGCCGAAATAATCCAGACCTTCGTGCTTGTAGAAGTCCGCGTCCTCCGCGGCGATAAAGGCGTTCTTCACGTGCGGAGGGAGCGAAACCACCGAGATTCGCGTGCGGCGGTTGTCACCTTTGAAGAACTCCGCGCAGACTTTTCCGTCCGCGCAGAGGACCTTGGTGACCTGTGGAGGCTTGTACGCTCGCAGCGCTTCGACAGAGGGGAGACCGCGATCGAAGTACCAGAACGACGCGGCGATGACCGCCACCGCCAGCAGTAACCCCGAGAGACCCAGGACCACCAACCGCTTGATCCATTTCCAGATCACGCTTCCGGCGCTTCGAGTCGTTTTCGGCGGGCGGGGCGTGGGCATTCGTTGAGGCGGCTGAAGGGGGCGGGCAGCGTCCATAGGAGAGCGGGGGAGGTTAGGGGCTTCGGGGCCGTTATTCCAGCGTCCGCTCCATGGCCGCGTCGGGCTCTGTCGGTTCAACAATTTCCAGGTCGTCGACACTCTCCAGCTTGGCGATTCGCTTGGCGTTGACCTGCGCTTTCACGTACTTGGGCGAGAGGCTGGTGGCGAGGCTGAACGCGTCCTTCGCTTCGTCGACCCGGCCCACCCGTTCCAGCGCCACGCCCAGGTTGTTCTGCACGAAGGCCACCGCGGGAAGGACGTCCGCCGCGCGGGTGAGGACGGGGATGGCTTCCTCGTTCATGTTCGCGCGCAGGTAAGCGAAGCCCAGGTTGTTGAGCGCGTAGCCGTGCTCGGGAGAGAGCTCCACCGTCTGCTGGAAGAGCTCGATGGCGCGGCTGAGCTCTCCGCGCGCGAGGTAGGCGCGGCCCAGCGCGTGGTACGCCTCGGGCTCTTCGCCGTCGCGGAGCAGCGCGTTCTGCGCGACCTCAATCGCCTCCTTGTTCTTGTTCATCCCGACCAGCACGCGCGCTTGCTTGATGAGCGGCATCGGATCCTCCGGGTGGACTTCGCCCATGCGAGCCAACGCGTCGACCATCAGCTTGTTCCCGCCCACCAGCTCCGTGAGGCGAATGATGATGGCCAGCGCGTCCTCGTCCATGGAGTCGTGGAAGAGCGCGCGACGGGCCTCGGTGAGCGCACCTTCGAAGTCGCCCACGGCCTTCATCTCCTTGGCGCGTTCAACGTGGTTCACGCGGCCGCGGTGTTCGTGGTCGAGGCCCAGCGTGTCCTTTTTCACGCCCGCGTCGGGGAGGGCGCTCTCAACGGGCTTCGAAGCTTCAGAGGAATACGCGATTCGCACGGGCGGCGCCGTCGGGTTCGAGACGGTCGGCGCGGTGCGCTCGCAGGCA
>JBQTKE010000076.1:0-5992 GCA_052386435.1 Myxococcaceae bacterium | reverse complement strand
CCAGTGAAACGCGCGCGGGAGCGGTGACGCTTCCGCCCGTGGTGGTGCCCGTTCCGGATGCGCTTCCGGATCAGACCAGCCTCGAACGAATTGATCCGACTGGCGCGCGCATCGCGGGGGAGGCCAGCTACGGGAGCTTCTCGACTTTCAATGGGCACCTTGCGGGCAGCGGCGCACTGTGGGGCGGCTCGGGCTTGGTGCTGGGACACGTCGCGCGTTCCGCCGGAGATTTTCTCTACCGCTTCGACGAAGCGCCCACCGATCCCAACAACACCCCGCTGACGCTTGAGCGCGAGAACAACCAATCGTTGATGGGAGGCGCGCTGCTCAAGTACGAGCGGCCCCTGGGCAAGGGCTTCTCGCTGAACGTCCTCACCGACTTTGTCGCCCAGAACCGCGGCCTCGCCGGAACGGTCAACCCCACCGTCGTTGCTCACGAGGAGGGCCGCCGTTGGATCTCGCAGCTCTCGCTGACCCGGCGCTTCGAGTCCGGCGCCCAGCTCACCGCGCGTGCGTTCTCCCGCTGGGAAACGCTCAACGTCACCGGCCTGAAGCAGCAAGAGCTGCAAGGGGGGGGCGAGCTGTCCGGCGCGGTCCTCATCGCGCAGCGCCACGGCCTCTCCGCGAGCGCTCAACTCTCGCACCAGGGACTCACCGTTCAGGGCGGCGCGGCACCCAGTTGGCTGCGCGGCGTCTTCTTGGTCGTGGATGAAATCCTCCTGTTGGACGGCGTGCTCACTGTCGCGCCGTCGGTGCGGGTGGACGTGAGCGGCCCGTTCGTGACGTTCTCCCCGAAGCTGGGCGCGATCTACGCCTTCATGCCGGAGTGGGAGCTGCGAGCCAACGCGGGCCAAGCGCACCGCGCCCCGTCCTTCGTCGAGCTCTACACGCAGCAAGGTCAGATGACGCCGAATCCTTCGTTGCAACCCGAGCGTTCGCTCTCCGCGGATGCGGCGATCACCCGGCGTTTCGACGAGGGCGCGCTCACCGTGGGGGGGTTCTACGCGCGCTACACCAATCTCATCTCGTACGAGTACTACCTGCCGCTCACGGTGAAACCGTACAACCTTCGCGCCGCCCAGGCGTATGGGTTGGAAGTGGAGGGCGAGCTGCGGCCGGCTCCGGCTGTTCGTGCCTCCGCCGCGTATGCGCTGCTCTTCAGCCAGACCCTTCAGCCAGACGATACCCGCTACGATGGAAAGCCCATTCCCTACCGTCCTCGGCACCGCTTGCGCGCGCGCTGGTCCGCGGGTCCCGTCTGGGCGCGGGCCCGCGCCGAGGTGGTTTTGCAGAGCGAGGTCACGACGAACCGCACCGGCGTGTCACCCATCCCTGGCCGCGCGTTCCTCAACGTGGGTTTGAGCTCACAGCTGCCTGTGCCTCCGGAGATCGTCCTCTCGCTGGAGCTGAAGAACGCGCTCGACGTGTCCGCGGTGGACTTCGCCGACTACCCACTGCCGGGGCGCGCCCTCTACTTCACCGTTTCATTTCTCTTCGACGCTGGACCTGACCGAAAGGCCGCACCAAGACTCTGCGCTCCGGAGCGCTGGCCGCACACTTCGCTGTTCTCCTCACCGCGTGTCCGAAGCGTGAGCCCCGCTGCAATGGCTCGCTGCAAGCCTGCGGCAGTGGCGCGTGCGTGGACTTCAACAGCGACAGCCGCAACTGCGGAAGCTGTGGCACCGCGTGCCAAACCGGTCAGTCCTGCGTCTGCGGCGCGTGCCAGTGTAAAGAGGGATCGTCACTCTGCGCTGGACAGTGCGTGGCGACGCAGAGCGATGCCCTTCACTGCGGCGCGTGCGGCAACGCCTGCCCGGGTAACCAGGTCTGCGAACAGGGCCAGTGCCGCGCTACCTGCACGCTGACCCGCTCCACGCTCTGCGGCGCCAGCTGTGTGGACATTTCCAGCGACAGCAACCACTGTGGCGCGTGCGACCAAGCATGCGTCGATACCCAGAGCTGCCGGTCTGGGGGCTGCAGCTACGACGTCGTCGCGAGCAACAGCGCAGGGCAGGTTGTCGGCATGCAAGCGTCGACGGGAAATCTCGGTCCCGCGGCCCAGATGGGCGCCGTGCCGCAGGCGCTCGCGTCGTTCCCGCGCAGCGTCCTCACCGCGGACGGCATCGAGAACCAGCTCCGACACGCCCGTCTGCCCAACTTCGCCGAGGTACAAAGCGCGCTCGCGACGTCCGCTTCGCCCAACCACATCTTGATCGATCGCCCCTACGTCTACGTGGTGACCTCCACCGCGAACACGCTGATGGTCTTCCGCGAGGGCGCCGCTGACTCAGGCGGGGTCTCCGCGCTGTCCTTCGTGAAGGAGATCTCCTTGGGCAACAACACCTCGCCGCAGCTCGCGGTCAAAGTGGGGGACGCGCTCTACCTGCCGCTGTTTGGGGGCGCGGATCCCTCTGGCGGACAGAAGGTGCTGCGCGTGGACGTGACGGATCCCACCAACCCCGTGGTCGGCGCGTCGATCGACCTCGCCGGCATCGACCTCAAGCCGTTCGATGGCGGAATGACCTTGGCGCGTCCCTACGGCGCGGCGTCGCGGGCAAATGCGCTCTACGTTTCGCTGGCCAACCTCGACTCCAACTTCGTGGTAGGTGGCCCGGCCATGCTCGCGAAGATCGATCTCGGAAGTGGAAACACCGTGACCGCCGTGGAGCTGCCCCAGGACAAATGTTTGAACCCGGGTTGGCTGGCGACCAGCGCCGACGGCACCACGCTCTACGTGAGCTGCGGTGGACGCGTGACGCGCGACTCCGACTTCAACGCGCTTTCCAGCGAGAGTGCCGGCATCGTCGCGCTCGCCGCCAACGACTCGGTGCGCGCAAGCTGGAGCGCGGCCTGCCCGACGGGCGTCAACGGCTGCGCCATCCCCAACCCAGGGCGCTTCGCACGGCAAGGCAACCGCCTCTTCGTCGCGGATCAGACTGCGGGTCGCGTCTGGATTCTCGAGGACAACGGCGCGTCGCTGGTGGAGCGCCGCGGCTACGCGGATGGGGGAACTCCCGTGACGGCATGCGGACTCAGCGCGGGTGGATACATCACCGATATCGTCGCCGCCCCGTGAGCGACTCTCAACAACGGCGGACGCTCACCGTGCTGCCCCTCATCGCGCTGTGCACGCTGCTCTGGAGTGGGGCGTCGACCGCGACGCCGCGCGGTCTACTCTCGCTGGTCCGTAGCGGAACGGTGAGCGCCCAGGCTGCGCGTCCGGAGCGGCCGAGGCGGTTGGGTCCGCCGCCTCCGAAGATGGTGACGCGGGTGGTGACACTGGCCCCTTCGCTGACGGAGACAGTGCTCGCGCTCGGCGCGGGAGAGACGCTGGTCGGCGTCTCCCGCTTCGACGAGCTTCCGGAAGTCGCGAAGCTCCCGCGCGTGGGCGGATTCGTCGATCCATCCCTCGAAGCCGTCCTCGCGCTCACGCCGCAGCTGCTGTTGGTGCAGCCCGCTCCGGGAAATCAGCAGCCGGTGGAGAAGCTGGCGTCGCTGGGCGTGCCCATCCTCGCGGTTCCGCTGCACAGGGTGGAGCAGGTGCGTGAAGCGTTGCGCGAGATCGGCGCTCTGCTGGGCAAGGCGGAGCGGGCCCACGCGCTCATTCAAGCGCTGGAGAAGACGCGTGAAGAGGTTCGCGCGAAAGCGGCGACGCAGCGTCGACCCAGGACGCTCATTGTCTACGGCTTCGATCCGCTGGTGGTGGCGGGTCCGGATTCTTTCGCCGCGGAGCTGCTCGCGGATGCGGGAGGGGAGAACGTGGTGACCGGCGCCAAAGGGGCCTACCCGCTCTACTCGGTGGAAGCGGTGATCGCTGCCAAGCCGGAGTTTCTCCTCTACAGTCCGGCCATGGCGCAAGGCAGTGAGAAGCTGCGGCGGCTGGCGTCGCTCAAGAACGTGCGCTTCATCGCGCTCCCTTCCCAAGATCTTCTCCATCCCGGTCCGCACTTGGCGCGCGGCCTCACCGAGCTCTACTCGCTCCTCCATGCGCGCTGACGCGGTGCGGTTCACGCCGGTTCGGGCGCTGCTCTCCCTGGCGCTGCTCAGCGCGCTGCTCGCCGTGGCGCTGCTCTTGGCGTTGGCGTTCGGCGAGAAGCCGCTGTCGCTCGCCACCGCGTTGAACGATGCCGCGTCGATCCAGGCGGAGATCCTCTGGTCGGTGCGCTTGCCGCGGGCGCTGCTCGCCGCCCTCGTTGGCGCCGCGCTCGCCTCGACGGGCGCGACCTTGCAAGCGCTGACCCGCAATCCCCTGGCGGACTCCTTCGTGCTCGGCGTCTCCGGTGGTGCCGCGTTGGGCGCGACGGTGGCGCTCGCGCTCGGCTCAGTCGGTGCGCTCCCCGAATTCCTGCGCTTCTTCGCGGGCGAGCTCTCCGGCCAATCGCTCTTCGCCTTCGCCGGAGCCCTTGCCGCGACCGCCTTGGTGCTGGCGATGGGCCGACTTTCCGGCAGCACCCGTTCCGAGTCGCTCGTCTTGGCCGGCGTGATCTTCAACGCCTTCGCGCTCGCCGCGGTCACGTTCATCAAGACGCTCAGCGCCCCAGACAAGCTGGGAGAGATCCTCTACTGGTTGGCGGGGAGCCTCGGCTACGAGCAGCCGCGAACGTTGCTGACGCTCGCGATCGTCGAGGGCATGGCCGTCGGTGGTCTGTGGTTGCTCTCCTCCCGACTCAATTTGCTGTCTCAGGGAGATGAGGAGGCCGCGGCGCTGGGCGTGGACGTGGCGCGGACGCGGCTCTGGTTGCTCCTGCTGGCGTCGCTCGCGGTCGCCGCGGCAGTCGCCTTGGCCGGGCTGGTCGGCTTCGTGGGGCTGATCGTTCCGCATCTGTTGCGCTTGTGGCTGGGACCGGATCAGCGGCTCCTTGTTCCCGCGAGTGCCCTCGGCGGGGCGGCGTTTCTGGTGCTGGCGGATCTCCTGGCGCGGTCTCTCTACGAGAGCTTTGAGGCGGTTCCACCCGTTGGCGTGGTGACGGCCTTTATCGGCGGCCCTTGTTTCTTCTGGTTGCTATGGGTGCGGCACCGAGAGCCGCGCTAATGGAGAGGTAGGTGTTTGGCGTGAATTGTCCGCATTGGGCCATGGAAGCCGCGTAATCCCGGGCGCCGGTCGGGTAACATCCAGAAGCAAAGCATGTGGCAGATCGTCATCAGCGGTCCCGGGTACTTCGATACCCAATACGACCTCCCCGAAGGCACCACCACGCTGGGCCGAGCGGACGAAAACGACATTGTACTCTCCGGCGATCTCGTCTCGCGAAAGCACGCGCGCATTCACGTGGAGCGCGACCGCATTTCCGCTGAGGACTTGGGCAGCCGCAACGGGACGAAGCGCAACGGTCAGCCGTTCCAGAAGACGGTCGAGCTTCGCAGAGGCGACCTCCTCACCGTTGGCGAAAACGTGCTCCAAGTGCGTCTGGTTTCCGCCACGGAAGTTGCAAAGACGGAGATGGTCTCCGGGCAGCAAGCGGAGGGCGTGGTCCGGTTCGGGCAGGGAATGGACATTGAAGCGTCGGTGATTCTCGCCAAGAACGTCCGCGAGAGCATGGCCTACCGGCTGCTCGACAACGTGGTGCCGTTCGAATCGCCCTTCGAGGACACGCTTCCGCCCGAAGCGGTGCTCAAGCCGACGTCGCCGCTCATCTCGTACGACTCGTTGCTGCTGCTGTATCAGACCGCGCAGCGGCTGGCCTCGGCGGAGACGCTCACCCACTTTCTGGAGTCCACGGTCGATCGCTTGATGGCGAACGTGAACGCCACCACCGCGGTGGTGCTGCTGCGCCACGTGACCGGTCAGCTCACGCCCGCGGTCGTTCGTCACCGCGGGCAGCTTGGGCGCGGCGAGGTGCCCGTCTCCGACGCGATCATCGACGCGGCGCTCAGTCAGGGCGCGGCCCTGGCTGTGCGGGACGTGCAGGCGGACTCGCGCTTCTCCGGGCGGGAGAGCGTGCTGCTCTATCACGCGGCGCAGGTGCTCTGCGTTCCCATTGGGGAGAAGCCC
>JBQTKE010000075.1:0-3099 GCA_052386435.1 Myxococcaceae bacterium | reverse complement strand
AGCCCTGCTTGCCTGAGTTGACGTCGCAGAAGTTCCGGCAGATGCCGGGAGCGCCGGGCACCAACCCAACGCAGGCCATGCTCTTGTCCGTGCCGAGGTCATAGCAGTCGGTCGCGGAGAGGCACGCCTCGCCCGCCAAGTGCGTCCCGCTGCTCGCCGCGCAGTAGGCCACCGGACGTGCCGCGAGCGGATCGAAGAAGCAGCGCTTGTCGCTGGGACAATCCGACGCGTACGGCGTGCAGGGCCGGCGGCAGACCTTTCGCAGATCCGTGGCCACGCAGACGTGGGCTGGCTCGTTCTCCGTGGCGGGCGGGCAGAGCAACCCTCCCCCGCCTCCGCACTTGCACTTGCCGTCTTCAGGATCGCAGGAAAGTCCGCCGGTGCAGATCTTGGGCGTGCCGTCGCCATTGCGGCACTGATCGCCGCCTTGGCACTGCAGCTCGCCGTTGGGGGAGTTGCACACCTGACCGGCCCCGCACGACGGGCCGTTCGGACCTCCGCACTTGCACTTGGCCGCGTCAGCAGGATCGCAGACAGCGCCGAACGTGTTGCAGGTATTGCCCAAGCACGGGTTGCTGTCGCGGCAGCTCCGCTCAGAGATCTGGCAGGCGGCGGCGCCAGGAGGACACAGGCACGCCTGACCGCTGGAGCAGAACGCGCCGCTGCACTTGCAGAGTCCGTCGTGGCGATCACACACGTTCCCCGCCGCGCACGCCACGCCGGAGCACTTGTTCTTGCGGCACGCCAGCGGACCGGCCGCTCCGTCCGAGTCGCAGCTCTCATCGTCCGCGCACGTGGCGCTCCCGCATCGGCAGGTGCGGCTCTCGGTGTCGCAGACCTGATTGACGCCACACGCCACCTGCGTGCAGTCCAGCGCGGGCACGCATTTGCGTGACCTCAGGTCGCAGAAGGTGCCCGCGCCGCAGGCGGTGCCACCCAAACCGCCGCACTTACAGACGCTATCCGTGGGATCGCACGCGGTGTTGCCGCGGCAGTCCTTGGTCCCGCACTTGGTGCTCAGGCATGTGCTGGTGGCGCCATCGCAGAGGCTCGTCTCAGAGCAGACCAAGCCACCTCTGCCGCCACACTTGCACAAGCCGTCGCTGGGATCACAAGTCAACGCTCCCGCGCAGCTCACCTTCTTGTCTTTGCACAGGTCCTTCCCGCCGCCACATCCACCGGCCACGAGGCCCAGCCCCACGCCTAAACTCAGCGCGACGACCACCCAACTGGAATTCTTCATCGATACGACCCTCGCAAGCTTCGGCAGCTGCGGCGGCTGCGACGGAGGCCCAGCCCCATCAACGCCAGCAAAGTGAGGATGGCCGGATCGCCTCCCACGCTGCTGCAGCCGGACTTTTCCTGAGCGAAGTCGGCTCGAAGTTTGATCGACAGACTCCGAAGATCTTGCCGCCCCGCCTGGTCCTCGACCTTGACGAGGAACGCGTAGGTCAACGTGCCGTTCGCAGGGAAGTCGGGCGGTGAGCTGGGGGTGCCCCGAAGCTCCCCCTTCTCATTGATCGCGATCCCCGCGGGCAGCTGCTGGGTTGGCTCGGCCGGCGCGCAACCCCACTTGGTCATCGACGCATTCACTTGCGGCACGCACGCGTTGGAGAACGTGACCTCAGCCTCGCTTCCGCCGCTGTGCGAAAGACCGGCCGCGTAGGGTTGGTTCACGAACGCGTCCGGCAACGCGGTGGTGGTGATAACCAGCGCTCGATCCGCGTTCACCCGAAGCGGAAAGCTGGTGAAGTCACCACTGCCCGTCCCAGAGTCCAACACCTTTAGCGTGATGCTGAAGAGACCGGCCCTGGCCGGAACACCGCGCAGCGACCAGGTATCCCCCACCTTGTCGAGTCGAATTCCGAAGTCCTGCGGAAACGCATCTCGGATGATCTGCCCTGGCTGTCCCCCCAGTCCCTCCGCCAACGGCTGGAAGCTGACCACCGACCACAGGTATGGACCGCGCCCGCCCAGCGCTTGCAGAGGCTGCGCGTACTCCAAGCCCAACGTCCCCGCGCTCAAACCCGGCGTCGCGATCTGGAGCGTACCGGGTTGCAAGACGGAGATCTCCAGGCTCTTCGCCGCGCGCACGCCGGCCGCGTCGGTGAGCTCCACCATGAAGGGAAGCTGCTGCCGAACCTCGGACGCGCGCCCTTCGATGCGACCTTCCTTTGACAGCGCGAGTCCTGTCGGGAGTCGAGAATCCTTCGCCAGCGTCCACCGATACGGCGGCGTTCCTCCAATCGCCACCAGCACGCCGTCCTCGTAGCTCAACCCAAACTCCGCCGCGGGCAGCTGTTGGTCCGCGATCGTCAAGGAAAGATTGGCGGCCACGACGGTCAGGGAGAACGCTTGCGTCTGCGTCGCCGCGCCGGAGACGACCTTCACATCGAACGCGAAAGTTCCGGCAGCGGACGCCGCACCCATCAGCTCACCGCTGGACTTGAGCAACATCCCGTTGGGCAGGGCTCCACCCGCCAATGACCAGACGAACGTCCCATCACCGCCGGCCGCCCTGAGCTGAATCGACGTGGGTGCAAACTGCGCGACCTCCCGCACGGAGCTGCTGAGCACCGAGAGCTCGCTGGTCGCAATCACCAGGCCGTCGTTGAGCGCGCCGCAGTTGTTGACCTCGTTGATCTCCACCAGCGTTCCGCTCGGCGTGGCGGCAGAGTCGTGATCGACACAGACGCCAATCCAATAGATGCCCGGCCTCACGCAGGGCTCCGAAGGCGCCTCGTCGCTGCACACCCCCGGCAAGGTGACCGTCTCAGTCGCGGTGTTGGCGTTGCCGGGCTTGATCGCAGTCAAGCTCCGCGCGCTTCCCAACGGAATATCCGCGGTGCTGACCACTTCATTGCGCGAAAGGAAATACGTGTAGCGCAGCTCCGCCGGCGCTTCGGCGTTCCCAAGGTTGTAGACGCTTCGCGTCACCTCCACCGTCTGCCCCGGCGAGGACTGAGTCAGCGTCGTCTGCAAGGCGTCCACGAACAGATCCGGAGTGGCCGAGCCCACCTGCATCGACAGTGGGCGTGAAGTGTTGTTGTTCTCGTTGAGCTCTTGCACGCCATTGTCGGGATCCACGCGGGCCAAAAC
>JBQTKE010000074.1:0-9616 GCA_052386435.1 Myxococcaceae bacterium | reverse complement strand
AGTCCGGCGACACCCTCTGGGTGCACGACTACCAGCTGCTGCTGGTGCCCCAGCTGCTGCGCGAACGGCTGCCTCAAGCGCGGATCGGCTTCTTCCTTCACATCCCGTTTCCCTCGGATGAGATCTTCCGCACGCTGCCGTGGCGGAGCGAGCTGCTGGAAGGTGTGCTCGGCGCGGATCTGATCGGCTTCCACTCGTTGGGCTACGTCCGCCACTTCGGCAATGCGCTGACCCAGCTCTTGGGACTGACGCCGGAAGCGGATCGCGTTCGCTTTCACGGTCGAACCGTTCGCCTGGGCGCGTTCCCCATGGGCATCGACTCCGACAGCTTCGCCAAGCAGGGGCAGACGCAGGAGACGCTCGCGGAGGTGGAAGCGATTCGTCGCTCCGCGGAAGGGCAGAAGCTGCTCGTGGGCGTGGACCGGCTCGACTACACCAAGGGCATTCGTCGACGGCTCCTCGCCGTGGGCCGGTTGCTCGAGCGCGAGCCGCAGCTCCGAGGGAAAATCCGTTTCGTTCAGGTCGCGGTTCCGTCGCGCACGGAGGTCGCGGATTACGAGACGCACCGCAAACGTGTCGACGAGCTGGTGGGTCGGATCAACGGCGCGTACGCGACGCCTCGCTGGACGCCGATACATTACTTGTTTCGCTCAGTCTCCTCGACGCAGCTTTCGGCGTTGTATCGGGCCGCGGACGTGATGCTGGTGACGCCGCTGCGAGATGGGATGAACCTCGTCGCGAAGGAGTTCATCGCGTCCCGCGTGGACGGCGACGGTGTGCTGGTGCTCTCCGAATTCGCGGGCGCGGCGTCTGAGTTGGGCGAAGCCATTTCAGTGAATCCGTACGACGTTGACGGCGTCGCCGCGAGTATCAAGGAAGCGTTGACAATGCCGGAGGACGAACGCCGCATTCGCATGGAGGCCCTGCGCGAACGGGTGATGCGCTCCAACGTCCACCACTGGGCGAAGCGTTTTCTGGAGGTGCTCGAGGAGCCCGCGCCACCGGAAGAGACCGCGACTCGTCTGAGCAAGCCGGAGGTGGTGGCCGAAGCGCGCGAGAAGCTGCGGGCGGCGAAACGTTGGTGCTTGTTCCTCGACTATGACGGCACGTTGCGCGACTTCGCCGCGATGCCGGAGTTGGCGACACCTGACTCGGGTTTGATCTCGCTGCTGACGCGGCTCACTCAACGGCCCGGAGCAGAGGTTCACGTCGTCAGCGGCCGGAAGTATCAGTTCCTGGAGAAGTATCTCGGCTCGCTCAAGCTGGCCCTCCACGCAGAGCACGGGCTCCTCTCGCGCGCCGGACCGGATGAGACTTGGCGCCGTGAGCGCGACGTGACAGTCGACTGGAAAGATCGCGTTCGTCCCATCCTTGAAACCTTTGTCGACAGAACACCGGGCAGTTTCATCGAGGAGAAGACCGCTTCGCTCGCTTGGCACTATCGAAAGGCCGAATCGCACTTTGCCCAGCAGCAGGCCAGAGAGCTTCAGCTTCACCTCAACCAGACCTTCAGCAACACACCCATTGAGCTCCTCCCCGGCGACAAAGTGCTCGAAGTTCGCGCGGTGGGAATTCAGAAGGGATTGATCGTTCCGGCCGCGCTCAAGGCAGCCGGAGAGGGGGCACTCATTCTGGCCATGGGAGATGACCGCACCGACGAGGATCTTTTCGCGGCGCTGCCCGAAGACGCGCTCACCTTTCACGTGGGACCTCAGGCCAGTCGTGCCACGTACCGCCTGCCCACCGCCAATTCAGCGCGTGCGTTTTTGAGCAGCTTGCTGTGAAGCGTGGTGCCGGACGCAGCCACGAGCGGGGGTAAAAGGGCCCACGCTCGTGCACTTTAGGGAACAGCAGAGAACAGAGGGTTCGGGTGCCCTTGTCGTACCTGGGCGATTTTCGCCCCGCGTCAATTCAGACTTTCTCCGGTGTGGGTAGGTTGGCGAGACCCCTGTCCCTGCCGTAGCATCGGCGGCCATGCTTCGGAGGTTCGGTTGGAGTCTGGGTTGGGTGGCCCTCGTTCTAGGGTCGAGCGGCTGTCAGCGCACCCAGACCGCCCCGGCCAACCTCTCTGAACCTGTCGTGCAGACCTCGGTTTCGCCGGTCTCCAGTCCACGCGACGAAGTCCCGGATCGCAGCGCCAATCCCGGTCCCTCTTCGGGCCAGAAGGCGAACATTCCTCACGCGGGACACGAGCACCACGTCGTCCCGCTGGCGGTCTGCAAATCGGAGGGACTGGATCCCCTGAGCGCGGCGCGAAAGTTCTACGACGACGGCCGCTACGAGGACGCGCTCTCCTGCGCGGCTCAATCCTCCGCGGTGACTCCGGAAGATCCGCAGGCTCACTCCGAACGTGCTGCGGCGCTCTCAGCTCTGGCCCGCTTTGAAGAAGCACAGCTCGCTTACGCGCGCGCGCTCGCCGCGGATCCCGAACATCTCGATGCGCTGCTTGGTGCCGCCCATCTTTACGGCGTGAGCCTGCCCTCCACCCGCGAACGCGACGAGCTTGCCTCTCTCTATGCGGAGAAGGGCTTGGCGCTCTCCGAATCGCAGGGTGATCACAAGCTGGTCGCGCAGTTCGGTCTCCTCTCGGCCATGGCCTTCAACGACCTGGGCCAAGCGAAGGACGCGCTGGAACGCGCCGAGGCGACGCTGAAGCTGGAATCGAAGAACGCGGAAGCCCGTTACGAGCGAGCGGTGGCGCTGTTCGAGCTCTGTCGTTTCGCGGACGCGAAGGCGGCGTTCACTCAGCTCCTCAACGATCCGCAGCGCGCCGCGCATGCGCACCACCACTTAGGCTTGATTCTGGAGCGCGAAGAGAAGTGGCCACAGGCCGACAAGCACCTGGCCTTGGCGCGCAAACTCTCTCCCGAAGATTTCCCGGATCCGCAGCTCCTCACCGCCGACGCCTTCAAGAAGGCCGTGAACCAAGCCGTTGCCGAGCTCCCCGCGGACATGCGCAAAGATCTGACTGGGATCCCGGTCACCGCCGAAGAGCTGCCGAAGAGCGATGACCTGCTCAGCGGCGAGCCTCCGCTCTCTCCGGCGATTCTGGGCCTCTTCCGAGGTCCGCCGCTGGGCGAGCGCTGCACGGCTGACGCAGGCGATCCCTGCCGCTCCGTGGCGCTCTACCGGCGAAACCTGGCCCGCGCGGTGCGTACCCGCGACGAGCTGCTTGAACAGATTCGCGTCACGTTGCTTCACGAAGTCGGTCACCTCCGCGGTGAGGACGACTTCGAGCTCGCGGCGCGCGGCTTGGAATAACTGTGAGCTCTGTCGTCGTCGTGAACGCGTCTGGCGCGCAGAGGCTGCGCCGTCTCAACCCGTGGTGCTACCGCAGTGACGTCGTGGACGCGCCGGACGATCTGGAACGCGGTGCGATCGTCGACGTGGTAGATGGTCAGCGCAATCCGATTGGTCAGGCCTTCTGGGCCACGCAGTCGCCACTCGCGATTCGCCTGCTCACGCGCAAGCCGAGCAGCGAGGAGAAGATCGACGACGCCTTCTTCGAGCGACGACTCAAGGCGAGTTTGGCGAGGCGCTCAGCGTTCCATGAGCGCGACGCCTACCGCGTGGTGCACGGCGAGTCGGATCTCATCCCGGGTCTGATCGCTGATCGCTACGGCAAAGGCCTGGTGCTGCAGACCCTCTCGGAAGGGGCGGACGTTCGCAAAGAGCGCTTCGCGCGTCAGCTCGCGGAGATGACCGGGGCGACCCATGTGGTGTGTCGTGACGATGCCAGTGGGCGGGACTTCGAAAAGCTGCCACGCGAGAAGCGGTTCCTGGTGGGGGAGGGGCCCGCGCGTTTCACGTACCACGAGGGTGCGAATGCGTTTGATGTTGATCTCATGGAGGACATGAAGACCGGCAGCTTCCTCGATCAAGTCGACAACCACCTCCGCGCGGGAGAGCTGGCGAAGGGCACTGGCCTGGACTGCTTCAGCTACCACGGTGGATTCGCGCTCGCGTTGGCCACCCGCTGCACCGAAGTGCTCGCGGTGGAGCAGGACGAACGCGCGTCCGCGAAGGCGCAGGAGAACGCCCGGCGAAACGGACGCGACAACGTGCTGGTTCAGAACGCGAATGCGTTCGATCTCCTTCGTCAGTTTGACCGAGAGGGACGCCGCTTCGACACCGTGGTGATCGATCCGCCCGGACTCTCAAAGCGCAAAGAGGGACTGCAGACCGCCCTGCGCGCGTACCACGAGCTCAACCTGCGCGCGTTCAAGGTGACCGCGTCAGATGGACTTCTCGTCACCTGCTCCTGCTCTGGAAAAGTCACGCGCGACGCGTTTGAGAAGATGGCCTTCGCCGCCGCCTCAGACGCCAAGCGTTCCGTACAGATTCTCGAGCGACGCGGCGCGGGATTCGATCACCCCGTGCTCGCGTCGGTGCCTGAGAGCGAATACTTGAAGGCACTCTTCCTGCGCGTTCTCTGATGCTGACCCGTTCGCGCTGTGTAGAGGACGCGCATCTGCAGGGTCCGCCCCGCCAGTCGGTTGCGTCCGAACACGCCACGGCCAGAGAAATGGCGGGAGGGCGTCGACACGACCATCACGTTGCCCGCCAGAGCGCGAGGTTCCCACCAGTCGTGCTCGACGATCTGCTTCGTGGGCACGCCCTATTTTTCCAAGTGCGCGCCCACGCCCAACGCGACGTCGAACGTCACGCCTTTCTTCGCGAGCGCCATCACGGTCGCCATGTCCAAGTGGTCGTAGTGATCGTGCGAGACAAAGGAACCGCGATCGCGAAGGCGACGACGGCAACGCCCAGCACTCCACCCACGGCTCGCAGAATTTTTCGACGCACCGTCATTCCCCGCTCCTCGTCAGCGCACGCAGCGAAAGCCCACATTGGAGAAGCGCGCTGCGGGTTTCCAGGCATTCCTGTTCGCGGTCCGGTTGAGCAGGGGCACCGCGTGCCAGGCTCCTCCTCGCGCGACCTTCATCAAACCTTGCGACGGACCCTGAGGATCTCGCTCCGGCGCCAACTCGTAGTAGCCGGTGTCGAACCAGTCGCTGCACCATTCCCAGAGCCCACCACACATGTCGAGCACGCCGTAGGGAGACGCGCCGAACGGATAGCTCCCAACGGACGGCGCGGCGCGAACGGGACCGCCTCGAAAGCTGCAGCGATCGTTGCTCCACTCATTTCCCCACGGGTAGACGCGTCCGTCGGTGCCTCGAGCCGCCTTCTCCCATTCGGCTTCGGTAGGCAGTCGCTTCTCTTGCCAACGCGCGTACGCCTGCGCTTCGTAAAACGAAACGCCGCAGACGGGCTGCGTGGGCCCGGTCACGTGCGCCCATTCGGGCTCGCTGTGAAAGCGCGGTTGCTCCAGCTTCAGCTCCCAACCTTCTTCGTCCCAAAGCGCAGGGTCTCGATAGCCGCCCGCGCCAATGAAGCGTTCGAAGTCCGCCCAGGTCACGGGCAGCGCGTCGATCTCGAACGCGGAGACGTAGATCGTCCTCGCTGGGTGCTCCTCGGGCATCCCGAAGTCTTCCGGGGAGCCGCGCAGGAACTCGCCGGCGGGGATGGAGATCATGTGACTAAGAGACGCCCAGCTCTCGCTTCAGCTTGTTGAAGATCTTGAAGTACTCAGTTCGCGGAAAGCCCACGTTCAAGATGTAGAAATCTTTTTTCGACAGGCCCACGCAGCCGAAGCAGTAGTTGCAGTCGGAGAGGTTCTGGCAGAGCACCAGGTACGCGCTGCCCGTGCAGTTCTCGCTGCGCACGCAGTACGCGCACGCGTGGCAGCTCTTCGAATCCACGCAGTGCGAGCAGTTGTTGCAGAGCTCGCAGTTGTGACAGTGCGTGCACTGGTAGCAGCTGTCGCAGCCCTTGCAGAACATGCAGTTCGCACAGCGCGCACAATCTGTGCACGCGTAGGAACCGGGGTTGCCGGGATCTGTGACGAAGTTCTTGGCCAGGCGCGCGAACTGATCCAGGAAGTCGCGCTTGTTCAGGGACGCAATCGCCTGCCGCTGCTCTTCCGTCGGGTTCGCTTCGCCGACGACCTTGGCTTTCTCTTTCGCCGCCACGTCTCTCCCGTTCCCCGCGAGGGGTACCCCAAAAGACTGGACGCTTCGTTTAACGCAGCTTCGACAGGCCCGCGAGATTCAGACCGTACGCGATTCTGCGCAGCTCGTCTGTCCCTTCGAAGCCCAAGGTTGTTACGGCTACCACGAAGCGATCCGCGACAAGCAGATTCGCCTCGGCCTTTGACGCATCGGCGTCGTAGCGGACGAAGCCTTGAACGTTGTCGAGGAGAATCGGCGCGATGGGCGCGGGGGTGCCTCGGGCTTGCGCGTCCACCACGGCTGCGCGAATCGCGTGCCCCAACTTGTCGGACATGGACGTGTCGACGATTCGCACGGTGGCGGAACCGCCTTGGTCTTGCGCGAAGACGCGTTCCGCCTCGCTCACCGCGACGTCGCCGTACTTGCCGGTGGATCCTTCATCGCGCGTGGTGGTGTAGCCCTCGAGCTCCTTTGGCAGAAAAGGACGCAACTCGGTGAAGTAGAGGGTGGGGCGCGCCTTCGCGGGCGGTGCCTTCACCTCTTCCTTTTTGTCGGGTTCCGGAGCTTTGGCGGAGTCAGGAGCCGAGCCCGTTCGACAGGCCACGACGAGGACCAGCGCCAACATCGAAGGGCTTGCGCGCACACCCGCATGAAAAGGTATGAGGCACCTCCCGCGCAAATGGACCTCTCCCGCCTCAATCCGCCGCAACGCGAAGCGGTCCTGACCACTGAAGGGCCGTTGCTGGTACTTGCCGGCGCAGGCTCAGGAAAAACGCGCGTGATTACGCACCGGATCGTGCACTTGATGCACCAGCACGGGGTGTCCGCGCGCTCCATTCTCGCGGTGACGTTCACGAACAAGGCCGCCACGGAGATGAAGGAGCGGGTGGTCCACATGGCGGGTAAGAGCGCCACAGGGCTGCGGATTTGCACCTTCCACGCCTTCGGGGCGGACGTCCTGCGCGAGGACCTCCACCGCCTGGGTTGGCCCAGTAAGTTCGCGATCGCGGACATGGGCGATCAGATCGCTCTCGTGAAACGTGGGATGCGTGAGCGCCGCATTGACGACCGCGAGTTTGACGCACGCAAGGTCCTGGCGCTCATCTCCAAGGCGAAGAACTCCGGCGAAATCCCCAAGCCCAAAGAGGAGGGGCTGGGAGACGACTACGATCTCATCACCTCGGAGGTCTATCCGATTTATCAGCTGGGTCTGAAAGCCCAGGGCGCGGTGGACTTCGACGATCTCGTCCTGCTGCCCGCTCAGCTTTTTCGAGAGCACCCGGAGGTGCGTGGCCGCTACGTGCGTCAGCTCAAGTACCTCTTGGTCGACGAGTTCCAGGACACGAACAAGGGGCAGCTGGATCTGCTCACGCTGCTCGCCGGCGAGCGTCGCAATGTCTGCGCGGTGGGCGACGACGACCAGTGCATCTACAGCTGGCGCGGCGCCGAGGTGCGCAACATCCTCGACTTTGATCGTGTGTTTCCCGGCGGGAAGGAGGTTCGGCTCGAGCAGAACTACCGCTCCAGCAAGTCCATCCTCGATGGCGCCAACGCGGTCATTGAGAAGAACCCGGATCGCAAGGCGAAGCGGATGTGGACGGACGGCGAAGCGGGCGTGAAGATCCGCCTCATCGTCGCGCCTTCCGAAGAAGACGAAGCGCGCTACATCGCGCACGAGATCTCCAAGCACATCAACTTGGGCATGCCAGCGGATGAGATCGCGGTGCTCTACCGGACCAATGGTCAGGCCCGTCCTATCGAAGAGGCGCTGCGCGAGAAGAGCGTCTATTACGACCTAATCGGTGGATCGGAGTTCTTCGACCGGCGCGAAGTGAAGGACGTCATCGCCTACTTCAAGGTCATTGCCAATCCGAAGGACGAGGTCTCCCTCCTGCGGATCGTGAACGTCCCCGCGCGAGGGATTGGCGACGTCACCATGGAGCGGCTGGTCGCGGCGGCTCGAGAGCGGATTTCGTCTCTCTGGGAGGCCATGGAAGTCGCGTCTGAGCTTGAAGGTCTTCCCCCGAGTGCCGCGGAAAAGGTGGCCGAGTTCCAGGCGCTGATTACCCGCTACCGAAAGCTCTTCGACAAGGGCAACCTCTCCGCGGTCACCCGCTCTCTGCTCGAAGAGATTGGATTCAAAGAGTCGGCGCGCATGAACACCGCGTCCCCCACCGCCGCGGATCGCAAGGTACAGTCGATTGAGCAGGTCCTCGTCTCGCTCGACAACTTCGAGAAGCGGGAAGGGCCGAAGGCGGGGTTGCTCACGTACTTGAACCGGCTCTCCTTGGATTCGAAGCCGGAGGAAGAGGACGTTTCCGGTGGCGGGCGTCGGGTCACTCTGATGACGCTCCACGCGGCCAAGGGCCTCGAGTACCGGCTGGTCTTCCTGGTTGGGATGGAGGAGGACCTGATGCCTCACTCGGGCATGCAGGGCGAGCCTCAGAACCTCGAAGAGGAGCGCCGGCTCTGCTACGTGGGGATGACCCGCGCGAAGGAGGTTCTGTACCTGAGCCGGGCCGCCGCACGCATCAAGCGGGGCAAAGTCGTGGTTCGCACCCCGTCGCGGTTTCTGGAGGACATCCCCAAGGAATTGCTTGAGGAAAGGGACATGACCGCGGTACCCACGGGTCCTCCGACAGAACGGGAGCGGAATTTCTTCTCCAGCCTGAAGGAGAAACTGAAGGCCTCTTGACTTAGGTGGGGCATCCACCTAGATCAGCGCGCTTTCTCAAGCCACCCCCAGGGTTGGACGCTTGGAGTTTTTGACAATGCCGCAGAGGACTTACAGCGCGAAGCCGAAGGATGTGAAGCGCGAATGGCACCTGATCGACGTCTCGGACAAGATCCTGGGACGCGCGGCCAGCCAGATTGCGACGCTCCTCAAGGGCAAGCACAAGGCGATCTACACGCCCTCGCTCGACACCGGTGACCACGTCGTCGTCATCAACGCCGCGAAGGTGAAGGTGACCGGTAACAAGGAGACTCAGAAGCTCGACCACCGCCAGCCGCGCGCCGGTTTCCCGGGTGCCCTCAAGACCACCAACCTAGAGAAGCTGCGCCAGCGGCACCCGGAGGACGTGATTGTGAACGCGGTGAAGCGCATGCTCCCCCGCAACGCGCTGGGCCGGCAGATGATGACCAAGCTGAAGGTTTACGCTGACGACAAGCACCCGCACGTCGCGCAGAAGCCCGCCGCTCGCCAGGTCGAGGCGTAACCCCCCTTCCGAATTCGGACTGAAAGAGGCATCACGATGGCAATTGCCAAGGAAAAAGGTTTCTACGCGACGGGCCGCCGGAAGGAATCCGTTGCGCGCGTCTGGATCAAGCCGGGCAACGGCGAGATGGTCATCAACGGTCGCCCCATGGACGACTACTTCGGTCGCGAGACGTCGAAGATGGTCATCAACCAACCCCTGCAGGTCATTGAGCAGGCCGGCAAGGTCGACATGAACGTCAACGTCTGCGGGGGTGGTCTCTCCGGTCAGGCGGGCGCCATTCGCCACGGTCTGGCTCGGGCCCTCTGCTCCTTCAACCCGGAGTTTCGTCCGGCGCTGAAGAAGGCCGGCTTCCTCACCCGCGACTCCCGCGTGGTCGAGCGC
>JBQTKE010000073.1:0-5492 GCA_052386435.1 Myxococcaceae bacterium | reverse complement strand
CGCAGGGGATGATCGGGAATTTCTTGAGCGCGGCGAACGCGGCGATGTCCTTCTCCGATGCGTATGCCAAGGGACGAATCACCGTGTTCCGCCCGTCATCGCTGCGCAACATCGGTGGCATGGAGCTCAGCGTCCCCGCGAAGAAGAGGTTGAGCAGCAGCGTTTCGATCAAATCGTCGCGGTGGTGTCCCAGCGCGATCTTGTTGCAGCCGAGCTCCACCGCTGCGTTGTAGAGGATGCCGCGGCGCAAGCGTGAGCAGAGCGAGCACTGGGTTTTTCCCGGCTCCAGCTTCTCCAACACGATGCTGTACGTGTCTTCTTTGAGCATCCGGTAGGCGAAGCCGTGCTCTTTGAAGTGGCTCTCCAGCAGGTGGCCAGGGAACCCGGGATGACCTTGATCCAGATTCACCGCGATCAACTCGAACTTCACCTTGGCGCGGCGCTGCAGCGAGCCCAGCAGGTGCAGCAAGGTGTACGAATCTTTGCCGCCCGAACAGGCGACGAGGATGCGATCCCCTTCGGAGATCAGCTTGAAATCGGCGATCGCTCGGCCGGTGTGACCGAGCAGGACTTTCTCCAACCGCTCTTCTTCAGTCATGGACAGGCCGCGACATACCTCGAAGGCGCCGCGGACGTAACCGTCCCAACGAAGAGCGCTCCACTGTGGTGACGGTCGCGACTTCCCCAACTCAGCACCCGTCGTTTGGGTGTAGGTTGCCGCGCCTAAAGCATGACGACATACCCTGAAGGCGCTTCCGACATCACCGACCCTGACGCAGCGCGTGCCGCGGTCACCACACTCGAAGGCGCAAACCCGCTCGCGGTGGACATTGAATACGACGCGATGCACGCCTTTCGCGCGCGCGTCTGCTTCATCCAGGTCGGCACCGACAAAGACGTATTCCTCTTCGACACGCTCGCGCCGGGCGTGGATCCCGCGGTGGTCAAGGCGCTGCTCGAGGACGCGAACCGGCTGAAGTACTTTCACGCGGCGGGTGGCGATCTGCAGTACCTCGCGGAGGCGAACGTTCGTGTCCGCGGGCTCTTCGACACGCACCGCGCGGCGACGCTGTTGGGATGGCAAAAGGTCGGCCTGGCGGACCTTGCGCGTGACCTGCTCGGCGTGGAGCTCAAGAAGGATCACCAGCAGTCTGACTTCTCACTCCGCCCAACCCCTCCCGGCATGCGCGAGTACATCGCGGATGACGTGCGTTACCTCTGCGAGCTTGGCCGCCGCGTGATGGAGGCGTGCCGCACCGCGGACATTCTCGAAGAGGTGGAGCTCGACTGTCTGCGTTTGACGGAAGAAGCCGCGGAGCGCCCTCCCATCGAAGAGTTCAACCCCAAGCTGCCGCGCGGCAGTCTTTCCACGAAGCAGCTGTTGGCGGCGACCGCGATTGCTCAAGAGCTGCACCGCTTACGGCTCATTTGGGCAGAGGCGGCCAACGTGCCCATGGGGCGGATGCTCTCCAACGCGGCCGTTACGGCGGTGGCGACGAAGCCTCCCACGTCGCTCAAAGAGCTGGCGCGGGCGCAGGGCGTGCGCGGACAAGTGGTGCGCGAGCATGGCGAAGAAGTTCTCTCCCTCTGCCGCAAGCTCCAGGAGCAGGCGGAGAAAGGCGAGCTGCATCGCGACGAGGGTGACCGCGGGTCCAAAGATCCGAACCGCCGCAAGCGCGAGGATGCGCTCAAGGCGTTCCGAGCGGAGAAGGCCGGTGCTCGCAAGGTGACTCCGTCGGTCGTCCTGAGCAACGGGCTGGTGTCAGATCTGTGCGCCGCGCGTCCTCGCTCTTTGGAGGAACTGGCGCAGATCAAGTATCTGGGCGAAAAGCGCCTGGGCCTCTACGGTCCTGCCCTGCTGGAAGTCCTGGGGCGCCACTGATCAACGAACATGGCCCACACCGTTAGTTTCTTCATGACGCCAGACGATGAGCTGGCGTTTCTCCGCTTCATCGAGCGCTTCCATTTGGAGGTCTACCCGGTTCGGATCCCACCGAACTGGAAGCCCTTCCCCGCGACCTCGGACAAGGTGGATCAATTTCCCGCGGACGCCGCGTACCTCGCCGCGAGCGAGTTGGGGAATGTGCTGGTCGACAAGGTGAAGCGGGGCCCAGACAGGGGGCAATGGCGCGTGGATGAAGTCCGCTCTCCGGTCATCTTCTTCGAGCGCTGTGTCCGCAATGAAGAGAGCGAGCTGGTCTCCGGAAAGCTCTGGGCGGAGCTCGACATCACTGCACAGACGGGCCGGAAGGACGCAGCGCCAGACAAGTTCCGCCGGATGTATTTGGAGATCGACGGCTGGATCAAAAAGACGTTCCGCAAAGGCGACCCGAAGGATTTCTGGGTGGGCCCCAAGGCGGCGCGCGAGTTCAAGGAAGGGCTGGTGCTGCGAGACTCTGAGCACCGGGGCGGGACGGTTCGTCCTCACTCCTAGCCTCAAAGCCCGTCGCTCCGCAGTCGGCGCGACGGGCCTGCTCCTTCAGTCTTTTGCTCAGCTCGGGTTCAGGCGAGGCGGCGGCGACCCGCCACAGCCTTCCAGATGCCGATAAGAACGACGGCACCCAGCAACGCGACCAAGAAGCTAGCGAAGAATCCGTTGTTGGAAGTGCTGTCCCCGAAGAACGTGCGGGTCACGAACCCACCGACCACCGCGCCCACCACACCAATGAGAATGTTCGCGATGCCACCCTGCGCCGCGTCCGTTCCCATGATCTTGCTTCCGATCCAACCCGCAAGCGCACCGATGACGATCCACATGATGATGCCGTATGCCGGATTCATGTTCGCTGTCTCCCTTTCGAAAAAGGCGGGAATGGATTGCCCGCTTCGAAAAGGAGGTTGTGCATGTCGGTCACCCGCCGGAAGGGTCACCCCCGCAGAAAAGGTGCTCGCCTGCTCGCTCAGGTGGCGCTGCCAGTCCGGAGTTGCGGTGCCGCCGAGAGAAACTTTAGCTCTGGGTGTTTTTCTTCGGCGTGCTGCAGCGCCCAATCGTCTCGGAACAACACCAGCGACAGCCCATCCCGATCCTGAACAGTCTGTCGGTTTCCTTCCCAGTCGAAGGCCTTGGCGTCGAACTTCTCTCCCACCACCCAACGCGCGTAGCTGAAAGGGAGCTTGTCCAAGAGGATCTGCGCGCCGTACTCATGTTCCAGCCGGTACTGCAACACTTCGAATTGAAGCGCACCGACCACGCCCGCGATGGGATCCTTCATGCCCATCTGCAGCTGCTGGAAGATCTGCACCGTGCCTTCTTCGGAGAGCTGCTCCAGCCCCTTCTCCATCTGCTTGCGGCGGAGCGGATCCTTGCTGCGGACCATCGCGAAGTGCTCTGGAGAAAACCGGGGAACGCCTTCGAACTCAATCTTGTCACCGTCTGAAAGCGTGTCGCCAATTCGGTACTGACCGGGATCAAAGAGCCCAATCACGTCTCCTGGCCACGCGTCTTCGATCGCCGTTCGCTCCGCCGCCATGAACTGACTGGGCTTGGCCAGACGCACGTCCTTGCCCAGCCGCGAGTGGTACGCGCTCATCCCCTTCACGTAGCGCCCAGAGACCACCCGCAGGAACGCGATGCGATCGCGGTGCGAAGGATCCATGTTCGCTTGGATCTTGAAGATGAAGCCCGCGAACTTGGGGTTGTTCGGCTGACGCTCGCCCGCGGTCGTCTTGCGAGAGAGCGGCAACGGCGCCAGCTCCAGGAATTGATCCAAGAACGGGCGCACGCCGAAGTTCGTCATCGCGCTGCCGAAGAACATGGGTGTGATCTGCCCCTTGTCGCTCTTCTCGCGGCTGAAGACGTCGCCGCCAATATCGAGCAGCTCGATGTCCTCTTTGAGCTTCGCCAACTCCTTCTCGGAGAGGACGTTGAGGATCTCGGGCGAGTCGAGCGGCACTGACCGCTCACTTACTTCCGACTCGCCGTGCTTACCTTCGGCGGTGAACACGTGAACGACCTTCGTCTGTCGGTCGTACACCCCTCGGAACTCAGGTCCCATGCCGATGGGCCAGTTCATCGGGTAGGCGCGAATGCCCAGCACCTGCTCCAGCTCGTCCATCAGCTCCAGCGGTTCGCGGCCGTAGCGGTCCAGCTTGTTGACGAAGGTGAAGATGGGGATCTCCCGCATCCGGCAGACCTTGAAGAGCTTCTTGGTCTGCGGCTCAACCCCCTTGGCCGCGTCGATCAGCATCACCGCGCTGTCGGCCGCGGCGAGCGTTCGGTAGGTGTCCTCTGAGAAGTCCTGGTGGCCCGGCGTATCGAGCAGGTTCACCGCATGGTCGCGGTAAGCGAATTGGAGAACAGAGGAAGTGACCGAGATGCCGCGCTCCTTCTCCAGCTCCATCCAGTCGGAGGTCGCATGTCTGCGGGCACGGCGCGCCTTCACGCTTCCCGCCAAGTGAATCGCGCCGCCGTAGAGCAGTAGCTTTTCGGTCAATGTCGTCTTGCCGGCGTCCGGGTGACTGATGATGGCGAAGGTGCGGCGTCTGGCGACTTCGCGCTCAAGCTCGTTCGGGGACATAGGGCGGCGTCCCTTACCACAACCCCGTACACCCTGGGTTTTGCGGCGCGTGCGAGCCATCGTTCAAACTTCAGGATGTGACGCGCTCGATCCTGATTGGGGTTTTGCTGTCGGCCACACCTGCTCTCGCAGAGGGCCCCTTCCAGTTACTACCGGAGCCGCCGCTGCTCGCGAGCGACGAGCGAGGTGCCGGCGAGCGAGGTGCCGGACTTTACCCTCAGGCCACTTCATCTCTGCCGCTCACAGCGAGTGGCCTGAGCTTAAAGTCCGGCACCCTCGGAGGCACGGAGCTGACTCTCGTCGGTCGCGATCAAGCGCCGACCACGCCGGAGCTGGCAGTGGGCGCGAGCCTGGGCACGCTCTTCGTCGGCTTCGGCACGGGCCTGGGTTCGCTCCAGCCCTATGCGCGGACCCAAGATCCTCAAGCTTTGCGGACGCCGGTCGTTCTCGCGGGGTTGAGCACCGCCATCCTCTTGATGGGGTTGGGCCCGAACGTGGGCGATCTCCTCAACGGAGATGCCGTGCGCTTCATCACCCGCGGCGGACTGCGCAGCGTTCTCGGGTTGGCGTGCGCTGCGGTGGTGCTGCTGAGCAGCTCGCCTCTGGGCACCTTGGTGGCGGTGTTGGCGGGAACCGGGTTGGCGTCTTGGGCCGCGGTAGACATCTACGCCACCGCGCAAGCCCCGGCACGCTGGGCAGAGCGAGAGAACCGCGCCCGCGGCGTGACCTTCCGCTTCTAAACGTCTCACCGACGCCAGAAAGAAAGCGGAGGTCCCGGCGAGCCGAATCAGGTGGCGTGACGCATGATGTCACCCGCGACTGAAGACGGGAGAGGGTGATGGCGAAGCCTCAAGTGGTGATCGTGGGTGGCGGTTTCGGCGGGCTGAAAGCGGCGAAGGCGCTCAAGCACGCGGACGTGGAGATTACGCTCGTGGACCGCGAGAACTACCACCTGTTTCAGCCGCTGCTCTACCA
>JBQTKE010000072.1:0-7258 GCA_052386435.1 Myxococcaceae bacterium | reverse complement strand
GCGCGTTACGTCGGCTCTCGCGTCTCCACCAAGCTCAAGGTGATGGGGCTGGACCTCGTGGTGATGGGCGTCCGCGATGCCAGCGAGCCGACCGACGAAGTGATCAAGTACAGCGAGCCTTCCCGAGGCATCTACAAGAAGCTGGTCGTCCGCGATGGGCGCCTTCTGGGCGGAGTGCTCCTGGGGGAGACCGCTCAGGCGCCGGAGTTGCTGCGCCTCTTCGCGCGAGACTTGAAGGTGCCGCAGAACCGCGCGGAGCTGCTCTTCCCTGCAGGGGACGCCGCGCCGCCGAGCGTGATGGACCTGCCGGACGCCGCGCAGATCTGCAATTGCAATGGGGTCACCAAGGAGCGCGTGGTCGCCGCGGTGAAGGGGGGATGCCGCACCCTCAAGTCCCTTTGTGATGCCACGCGCGCCGGCACCGGCTGCGGATCGTGCAAGCCGCAGGTGCAGGCGCTGCTCGAAGGCGTGGCGGGGGATACGGCTGTCGACGACCCTTCCGTGCACTACTACGTGCCCGGCATTCCGTTGCCCAAGCCGGAGCTGGTTCAGGAGATCCAGACCCGCGGCCTACGCAGCGTGTCCGCGGTCTTCGATGCGCTCTCGGACGGTCGCGAAGACGTAGGGAGCAAGACGGGGCTCGCCTCGCTGCTCAAGACGATCTGGGGAAAGGACTACGAGGACGAGCGCGACGCGCGCTTCATCAACGACCGCGTGCACGCCAACATCCAGAAGGACGGGACGTTCAGCGTGGTGCCGCGCATCTACGGCGGCGTCACCACGCCCGACCAGCTGCGGCGGATCGCCGATGTGGCGGAGAAGCACCAGGCCAAGATGATCAAGATCACGGGCGGCCAGCGAATTGATCTGCTCGGCATTCCGGGAGATCGGCTGCCGCAGGTGTGGCGCGAGCTCGGGATGCCTTCGGGGCACGCCTATGCGAAGTCCTTTCGCACTTGCAAGACGTGCGTGGGCAGCGAGTTCTGCAGGTACGGCGTGGGCGACAGCACCAAGCTCGGCATCGCCATCGAGCGGCGGTTTCAGGGCTTGGAGTCGCCGCACAAGATGAAGCTCGCGACCGCGGGCTGCCCTCGCAATTGCTCGGAGGCGACGACCAAGGACGTTGGCGTGGTGGCGATCGAGGGCGGGCGCTGGGAGATCTACGTCGGCGGCGGCGCGGGCTCTCGCGTTCGCAAAGGGGACCTGCTCTGCACGGTCGGCTCGCACGACGAGGTGCTCACCCTTGCCGGTCGTTTCATGCAGCACTACCGCGAGAATGCGAAGTACCTCGAGCGCACCTACGACTTCGTGGAGCGGGTGGGAATTGAGCCGCTGCGCGCATTGCTCGTCGACGACTCGGAAGGAATCGCCGCGCGCCTCGACGAAGCGGTGCAGAGCGCGGTGGATGCCTTCGTGGACCCGTGGCTGGAAGCGAGCGCGCCGGTCCACCCCGCGCAGTTCAAGCGCACCTTGAGCGCGGCGCCGGTCGGCGAAGCGCAGGCAGGAGAGACCCCGTGAGAAATGCCCAGGCACTGCGGCGAGCCCCAATCGTCTACGAGCTCGGTCCGGTCTCGGCGATTCCGCTGGGGGAGGGACGACAGTTCCAACTGGGCGCCTCCCTCGTCGCCGTCTTCCGGACGCGCTCAGGCGCGATCTACGCGACGCAGGCGCAGTGCCCCCACCAGGGCGGCCCGCTGGTGGACGGCCTGGTGGGAGAGCAAGTCGTGGTGTGCCCGCTGCACTCGTTCAAGTTCGCTCTTCAAACCGGAGCGGCGGTCGGCCACGGCTGCTCGGCGCTGAAGACGTACGAAGTCCAGGTATCCAAGGCGGGCGCGCTGCGAGTTACGATCGACGAATGAGCCTGACCGGAAAAAAGATCGCGCTGCTCGAGTCTCGCATGACCTCCGAGCTGGCCGCGCTGGTGCGGAAACAGGGCGGCGAGCCGGTCTCGGTTCCGGCCCTGGCGGAGGTGCCAGTCGACTGCACGCGGGAGATTCCGCCGGTGGTCGAGCTGCTTCAGCGCGAAACGGAGCCGCTGGTCGTGCTCTCGAGCGGCGTCGGGGCTGCGGCGCTCTTCGAGGCCGCGCGACAGATTGAAATGGGTGAGCCGTTTTGTGAAGCGCTTCGCCAGTCCGTCACCGTTTGCCGCGGACCCAAGCCTGCGGGCGTGCTCTCCAAGGAGGACGTCCAGGTCTCGGTTCGCGTCCGCGAGCCCCACACCACCGCGGACCTGATCGAAGCCTTGGCGCATTTTCCGCTCTCGGAGCGTTGGGTGGTGGTCCAGCACTACGGAGAGCGCAACGAAACACTGATGGCGTCGCTGCAGCACAGCGGCGCTCAGGTGCGCGAGCTGATGTCCTATCGCTGGAGCCTTCCGGCGGATGTGTCCGGGCTTCGGGAGCTGGTGCATCGGATCATCTCCGGTGAGATCCACGCCATTGCCTTCACCAGTCAGATCCAGGTGAGGCACCTGCTTCAAGTCGCAGAAGCAGCGCTGTTGCTGGAGCCGTTGCTCCTGGCGTTGCGCAGCAAGGTGGCCGTCGCCTCGATCGGCCCCACCTGCACTGCCGCGCTCAACTCGAGGGGCATCCCCCCGAACGTCATCCCCGAGCATCCGAAAATGGCGCCGATGGTGAGCGCCCTGAGTCGTTATCTCGCAAACGAGTAGGAGCGAAGCATGCAGTCGCAGCCGCGTGTTGGACACTGGCCCACCCTCTTCGCCTGCTTTCTGCACTTCGATCTCAGCTTCATGATCTGGGTGCTCTTTGGCGCGCTGGGGATCTTCATCTCCGAGGAGCTCCATCTCTCGCCGGCGCAGAAGGGTCTGCTGGTGGCGCTGCCCATTCTCACGGGCTCAGTCATGCGAGTGCCGCTCGGAATGCTGAGCGATCGGCTCGGCGGCAAACGTGTGGGGGCGCTGCTGCTGGCGTTCCTCGTCGTGCCGCTCCTGTGGGGCTGGCTCGGCGCGGCGAAACATCTCTCCGTCCTCGGCGTGGGCTTGCTCCTGGGCGTGAGCGGCGCTTCGTTCGCCGTGGCGCTGCCGCTCGCGAGCCGCTGGTATCCCGCGGGTCGTCAAGGGCTGGCGATGGGGGTTGCAGCCGCGGGCAACAGCGGTACCACGCTGACGCACCTGTTCGCGCCGGCCTTGGCGCTGATCGTGGGTTGGCGCTCCGTGCTCGGCTGGACGATGTTGCCGCTGGCGGTGGTTCTCGTTGCGTTTCTTCTGCTCGCGCGCGAGCCCCCACGGACCGAGCGCAAGGCCGTCGCCTCCGAGTCGCTCTGGCGCACGGCGGACCTATGGTGGTTCTGCGCGTTCTACAGCATCACCTTCGGCGGCTACGTGGGGCTGAGCAGCTTCTTGCCGCTGATGCTGCGGGACCAGTACGGGATGACCGCGGTGGCTGCGGGTCAGCTCACGGCGCTGGCGGCCTTCACCGGCAGCGCCGCGCGCCCTCTGGGCGGCTACGTCGCGGACAAGGTGGGCGGTGTTCGAATGCTGCTCCTGCTGCTGCTCGGCGTGGGCGTTCTCCATGGCGTCACCGCATCGCTTCCGCCCAAGGAGATGCTTACCCTCACGCTGATTGCGGCAATGGCCTGCCTGGGGTTGGGCAATGGCGCCGTCTTCCAGCTGGTCCCCCAGCGGTTTCCGGGACGAATCGGCGAGGCGACGGGGATCATCGGCGCGGTGGGAGGTCTCGGCGGGTTCCTGGTGCCGACCTTTCTCGGGCTCGCGAAGGAGCGCACCGGGTCTTTCGGCGCGGGGTTTGTCGCGATGGCGGGTGCGGCGGGCACGGCGGCGTTCCTGCTGGCCTTGCTCGCCGCCAGGCAGCCTCGGTGGAGGGAGTGGCTGTCCACAGTCTCGTAGCAGGCGCTCTTTGCGCCCCAATTCTTCGATGAGGGGCGCGCCCAGAATGGCAGGATGGGCGACCTCGCCCACGGTGCCCTGGTCTCGGACCTTCACGACGAGAGCGTCGAGGTAAACGACCGGCCAAACCGGGTCGAGCGGTCGATTCTGCCAGGCCTTCACCTCGTCCATGACCGCGTCAGTGACGCGGCTGATCAGGTCCGGCGATACCTCGGTGCCATAGAGCTCTTTGAGGTGGCCCTGGATGTCGCGCACGCTCATCCCACGCGCGTACATGGACAGAATCTTATCGTTGAAGCCGTCGAAGTGCGTTTGGTGCTTCTTGACCAGAACCGGCTCGAAGGTGCCATTTCGGTCCCGCGGAATCTCGATGGGGAGCTCGCCCTTGAGCGTCTTGAGCGTCTTGGCGCTGGTGCCGTTTCGGTTGCTGCCGCTGTTCCGCCCCGCCGGGGAATTCTTCTCGTACCGTGATCCGTCAGGAGTCCACAGTCTGAGAGCTCTGCATTCGAGAACGCCTCTGCGAAACCACCGCAATTCACTAGAGCACTGGTGCTTCCGTCAGTCTCGATCAGGTCGAAGCCGCGAAACACGAAACGCAAATCTGAAAACGATGAGAGCTCTTCAGGGGTGGGGTTCGTCATCACCGCGAGAAGGTTCCACCGTTCCGGTTCGGTGACTTTGCCAAGGAGGTAGTCGAGGTCTCGAAACAGAAAGTATTCTGAGTGGTCTTCTCCAGCGAATTGCTCCCAGTCCGCTTGGGTGTGCTCGCAAGGGAGCTCTGCGCAGAGCATGAAGTCCAGAGAGACGACTTCCCGAAGCTGACGCAAACCCGATGATTCGTTGATGGGTGCAGAGAAGACCTTGCTGTTCTTGTCGGTGACTTCAACCGTGCCGCCATCCGAGGCGACGAAGCAGTCCTCTTCCTCGTGCAAGGTCGCGTACAACCATGTCCTGCTATATGCGTTCATATATAAATGCCACCATCGGAGGGTTTGGTGGCGTTGAAAACGACGATTTGATATTAGAACGAGTATGAAACGACGAAAGAAGCAGCCTCGTCCGGCGGCGCCGGCCGCATCCATACAGGATCAAATATCAACTGTTTCCTCGTTCGTTCGAGAGCGACGCAAAGGCAATTCCCTGTCGCAGAGACAGCTGGCGGATCTCGCGAGCGTGACGCAGGCGTATCTCTCCCAGCTAGAAAGCGGAAAGCCCACACTGCGCATGGACGTGGTCAACCGGGTGTTGGCTGTCTTTGGGAAGCAGCTTGGGGTTGTGGATGCCCCGCGAGAAAAACTTGAAGGCGAGCCATGAGGCGACTTCGCAAGGGCGTTGTCCGTTTGGATGGTCATCCCGTGGGAACGCTGGAGGAGCTGGAGGCGGGCGTTCGTTTCTCTTACGCCTCGAACTGGCTGGCGCGCGCTGAGGCCGTGCCGGTTTCCCTGACGTTGCCACTGAGGGCCGAGCCGTACGACACGCCCGGCCTGCACACGTTCTTCGAAAATCTTCTTCCGGAAGGATGGCTCCTTGAGCTGTCCACTGCGAAGTTGAAGATAAGCAAGGACGACGCAATGGGGTTGCTGTTGGCAACCTGCGCTGACTGCGTTGGAGCCGTTGAGATCATCGCGCTGGACGAGGTGAGCGGATGACCACGTGCATGGCCTGCCTGGAGGATGCCGACGACGCCGACTACCACGCTCGTTGTCTTCGAAGGCTTTTCGGCAGCGCGACCCTTCCGACGTTGGCCATTGATGCCAGCCGGCTGCACGTCTCCGGTCTCGAAATGGCGGGTCACGTGGTGATGTCCGGAGTCCAGAGGAAGATCGCTCTACGACTCGCTGACGCGGGACGGCGACTGGAGGTTGCTCCGGAAGGAAGTCGCTACATCCTCAAACCGCCGCCGGAAACCTTTCCTTTGGTGCCGGAGAACGAGCATCTCTCGCTTCTTCTCGCTGAGACTGCCGGCATTGAGATTCCTCCCTTGGCGTTGTTGCGGCTGTCGACGGGACAGCGAGCGCTGATCGTCAAGCGCTTCGACCGAGCTGATGACGGGCACAAACTGCGACAAGAGGACTTCTGCCAGCTTTCCTTTCGTTCGACGAAGGACCGTTACCAGGGGTCGGCCGAACAAGTCGTCAAGGTCGTGAAGCGCTTCGCATCCGAGCCGGTCGTTGAGCTGGTGAAGCTCTTTCGAATGCTGCTGTTCAGCTGGTGCATTGGAAACGGCGATCTCCATCTCAAGAACCTTTCTCTGCTCTGCGGAGAGGATCGCCTCCATCGAATCAGCCCGGCCTACGATCTCCTTTCCACCGAACTGGTGTTGGGTGATGACACCTTGGCGTTGCCGGTGGGCGGCAAGAAGAAGAACCTCACCCGACGCGTCTGGCTCGAGTTTGCAAAGACGGCGGGTCTTTCCGAACGCGCAACCTCTTCCGTGCTCGAAGAGGTGATCTCGTCCCTAAGCCGAGGAGAGAAGCTCGTTGCCGGTTCTTTCTTGTCTCAGGAGCTCAAGGACGCCTATCTCGCCGGCCTTCGCAAGAAAGTCAGCGTTCTCCGGCGCGCTCGCTAGGCCAAGGTGGTCAGCCTGGCGACCATCAGCTCGGAAGCGAGGCCGAATGCGTTACGGGATGAGGACCCGGCCCGGGGCGCCGGACGTGCCGAGCTCGGAGTGGCAGAGGTTGCAGTCGCCGTGGGCGATCTCGGTGACCATCGGCCGGGACTGGCCGTTCTGGATCACCTTGACGCGTGCTGGATAGGCGACGGGCCCGGCCTCGACGAACAGCATGAAGTTGCCCGCCTCGTTGATGGGCGCAGAGAAGACCTTGCCGTTCTTGTCGGTGACTTCGACTGTCCCGCCATCCGAGATGCCGTAGCAGTCCTCTTCCTCATGCAAGGTCGCGTACACCGTTCCTGCGAAAGCGAACTTCGTCCCCGAGCGCTTTTCGTGGCAGGCGACGCAAGGGGTGCCGGGGTTCATCGTCTCGTCCCCGCGGTTGCCCGTCTTCCACCTTCTCTGGCTGCTGCAAAGGATGGCAAGCACCTGCGCGAACAGAACGACGCGGCGATGCGCAGGCTCCTCACGGAGCAGCAGCGCTTGCAGTACGTGCTGGAGAGAGCGCAGGAGAAGCACGTCGGCGACACGCGGTGACTGGACGCCGTGACGAATCCGCGTGCCGCGGATGTTCCGTTCTGCCAGACCTCGCGTCGCGAACGATGAATCACACGAGGAAGGTTAGAGCCTTGCTCCGTTTCCAACGTCGTGGTCTGACTCGGGTTTCGCCGTTTAGGCAGCAAGTTTTCGTGGCCGGCCAGAGGAGCGCTCGGGGCGAGTCGCATGTTTACGCAAGTTATTGATACTGCGGGCTGGATCCAGAACATCCAGGTGGGCAAGAG
>JBQTKE010000071.1:0-4527 GCA_052386435.1 Myxococcaceae bacterium | reverse complement strand
GATCCTCGATGAAGGAAGACTCCGGCTTGATCTCGTCCTCACCCACGCCCAGTTGGTCCGCGATGATCGATTTGACCTTCGCCTCAATGTTCGTTGCCGACATGTATTAACTCCTTCAACAAGCAGTGTTTTAGAGGGGCGCTCTATAGCCTCAGGGAAAGCCTGAGGTCTACATGTACATGCCGCCGTTGACCTTCAGAACTTCGCCCGTGATGTATGACGCGGCGGGGCTCGCCAGGAACAGAACGGCGTTGGCCACGTCCTCCACGGATCCCAGCCTCGCCAGAGGGATGTTCTCCATCATCTTGGCCTTGGTCTCTTCGGAGAGCTTGGCCGTCATGTCCGTATCGATAAAGCCAGGGGACACGGCGTTCACGCGAATGTTCCGAGACGCCAGCTCACGCGCTATGGACTTGGTCAGAGCGATAAGGCCGCCCTTGGACGCGCTGTACGCCGCCTGACCCGCGTTCCCCATCTCTCCAACGATGGAAGCCAGGTTGATGATCGCGCCGCCGCGCTGCTTCATCATCGGCCGGCACGCGGCGCGGATCAGCGCGAAGCCGCCCTTCAAGTTGGTGTCCAGCTGCTTGTCCCAGTCCTCGTCCTTGAGGCGCATGACCAGACCGTCAATGGCGACGCCAGCGTTGTTCACCAGCACGTCCAGCCGGCCCTGCTCTTTGACCAGGGTCTCCACCGCTTCGGTACAGGCCGCCGTGTCCGCGACATCAAAGCGAACCGCCTTGGCCTTGCCACCTGCGGCCTCTGCCAACCTGACCGTCTCGTTGGCCGCGGCCTCGTTGCCCGCGTAGTTCACCACCACCGTGGCGCCCCGCTGCGCGAACGCGAGCACGCAAGCGCGACCAATGCCGCGCGAACCACCGGTGACCAGCACGACCTTGTCCTTGAAGTCCGCGTTCACGCTGCCGCCGCCTTCTGCATGCCAGCGAGCGTCTTGTTGAGGCTCGCCTCGTTCTCCACGTTGAAGATCTCCAGGTCCTTGGTGATCCGCTTGGTGAGGCCGCTCAAGACCTTGCCCGGCCCCAGCTCCACGACCTGGGTCACGCCCTGCGCGACCAGCTGTTGCACGCACTCCACCCAGCGCACCGGCGCGGTGACCTGCTCGATCAGCAGCGGGATGACGCGGGAGACGTCGCTGTTCGGCGTGGCCTCGACGTTGGAGACGACGGGGATCTGCAGCGGCTTGAGCGCGATGGCTTTCAGAACTTCTTCGAGCCGCGGCTGCACCGGCGCCATCAGGCCGCAGTGGAAAGGCGCGGATACGGGAAGCGGAATGACCTTCTTCGCACCGGCAGCGAGCAGCGCCACCCCAGCACGCTCGACCGCGGCGGCGTGGCCCGCGATCACCGTCTGCTCGGGGGAGTTGTAGTTGGCCGGAGCGACCAGCTGACCTTCCGCCGCGTCCGCGCAGACCGCCCTGACCTTCTCCGGAGGCAGACCGAGCACCGCGGACATCGCGCCCACGCCCGCGGACACCGCCTCCTGCATGAACGTTCCGCGCGCGCGCACCGTGCGCAGCGCGTCCGCCAGCGGCAGCGCCTTCGCGGCGACCAGAGCCGAGTACTCGCCCAGAGAGTGACCCGCGACGAACATGGGCCTCGGACCGCGCTTGGAGAACACAGCGTGCGCGGCGACCGACACTGCCAGGATCGCCGGCTGGGTGTTGGCGGTCAGTTTCAGCTGCTCTTCCGGCCCCTCGAAGCAGAGCGCAGAGAACTTCTCGCGAAGGGCGTCGTCGCAGGCCTCAAAGACCGCGCGCGCCTCCGGAAACTTCTCGAAGAGCTCCTTGCCCATTCCCACTTCTTGGCTTCCCTGACCCGGGAAGATGAAGGCGACCTTGCCCATGAATTTCGTCTCCGTGTCCTGCGCTTGTGACTTCTTCTGCGCGACCTTGCGCGAACGCTTCACCACCGAACGAGAGCGCTTCCCCATGACATTCCGGCTCCAATCGCCATCATCGCGATCAGATCGCCCTTCTTGAGCTTGCCGGCACGGTTGGCTTCATCCAGCGTGGTCGGCAGCGAAGCAGACGACGTGTTTCCGTACTTGGCGATGTTGAGCCAGCATTTCTCCAGAGGGACGGAGAGGCGCTCCATCACCGCTTCGATGATCCGTTGGTTCGCCTGGTGGGCGATGACGTGCGTGATCTGGTCGGTCGAAAGACCGTTGTGCGCGAGCGCCTCTTTGACCGCCTCTGGCAGCGCGCGCACCGCGAACTTGTAGATTTCGCGTCCGTTCATGTGCACGTGCTGAAGCTGCTGTTCCAGCACCTGCGCGGACTGAGGGTGCTTGGAACCGCCGCCCGGAATCGTCAGAATGTCCGCCGCATCGCCATCGCTGTGCAGGTGCGTGGAGAGAATCCCGCTGTCGTCCTCCGACGGGCCAATCACCATTGCCCCCGCGGCATCACCGAAGAGGACGCAGGTGTTGCGATCCTTCCAGTTGATGACCCGGGTCAGCAGCTCCGCACCAATGACCAGCGCGCGCTTGATCCGCCTCGTGGCGATGTATTGCTCGGCGATCGACATCCCATAGAGAGAACCAGCGCAGGCGGCGGAAACGTCGAAGCAGAAGGCCTTCTTCGCCCCCAGCTTCTTCTGCACGAACACCGCGCAGGCAGGCATGGGCATGTCGCCTGAGATGGTACCCATCACAATCATGTCCAGGTCTTCCGGACGCGTGCGGGCCATCTCCAACGCTCGGACGCCCGCCTTCACCGCCATGTCCGAGGTGACTTCTCCCTCGGCAGCCTGGCGACGCTCCTTGATGCCGGTGCGTTCGGTGATCCACTGATCGCTGGTCTCGATGAGCTTCTCGAGATCCGCGTTGGTGATGACCTTCTCCGGAGCGTACGAGCCGGTCCCGATGATCTGTGCTCTCATCCCATCCGCTCCTGGCCTTGAAGGCGGGCGCTGTGTATCCGTAAACCGCCTAAGCTGTCGCCCCTTTTCCCCTGCTGTCTCTGTATGGGCACGCCGCACCGCGTAGCGCGTCTCACCTCAAAAAGGCAACCCGTTCGAGGTCGCGAATTCATCAGGTTGGACGGGGGGCCCTGCCCTTGTGCGGTAGCCAGTCCCGCGACAATTCCAACGCCGTTCCACCCAGCAGCGGCGCGCCGCCGTACTCCGCGCAGTCGATGATCTTCTTGAAGTTGAAGCCGGCAACGTGGGGCGCATCAGCAGGACACCGAGCTTCTCCGAGACAGCTGCCCTCTTCACCGCGTTTCGGACCAGACTGGCGAGGGCATCCCCGCGCCTTCGCTCGCCTTGAGCACGATGTTGCCGGTGAAGCCGGTCGGTTTGACCTCGATGTTGCCGCCTGCTTCCTCCACCACTTCGGACGCGTGGCGAACCGAGACGTTTGGGGGTCTCGCGCCGAGCAGCGGACGGAGCACGCCCTCATTGCCGACGAGCACGACCTCGTGCGCCGGAAATTCGCGTGCGAAGAGGAGCGCGCCTTCCACGGGGGAAGACGGCGCGTGATCTCCGCGCATGGCGTCCAGGGCCAGCCTCACGGAAGAGGGCCGGGTTTTACGCCTCGGCGGCGATGACCTCACGGCCCTTGTAATGCCCGCACGCTGCACACGCGCGGTGAGGGAGCACAGGCTCCTTGCACTTAGGGCACTGGATCACCTGCACAGGGGATCCGAGCTTGTTGTTCGCGGCGCGACGACGGTCACGACGCATCTTCGACGTGCGCTTCTTAGGAACTCCCACGACTCACCTCAGTTCAGCTTGTTCAACTTGATGTCTTTGAGCGCTGCCAGCCGCGGGTCAACGACCTTGGGCGCACAGCCGCACTGCTTCTCGTTACGGTTCTGTCCGCACATGGGACAGAGCCCCTTGCAGTCCTCGTCACAGACGACCTGCATGGGAAGCGCGAGCAATACCTGTTCGCGAAGGATGGGGTCCAGATCGATCGTCTTCCCGTCGAAGAGCTCTTCGTCCGCGTCTTCGAGAGCGAAGGTCCCTGCCTGGACGGAGCCGTGATCATCGTCGACGTCGCCCTCTTTTTTTCCGTCCGCCTTGTCTCGCGGAATGAGGTTGAGGGTGAAAGAAACGGGCATTCGCACGGTGACCTCCGCCAGGCACCGGTTGCAGGGCGCCAAGAATTCCGCGGCGAAGGAGCCATGCAATAGGACTCCACCAGAGACGCGCTGGAGGTTCGCTTGGAGCCGGGATCCCCGCGCCGCGCGATACCCTGTCTCTTTGCCCTCATGGGCCAAAGCCTGCGCGATCAGCTCTGCGCTGATCGGCTCATCGAGGGAAAGACCCTCATCGCGGATTTGCTCAATCGTTACGACCATCTGCCTGTCAGCCCTAGGAAAAAGGGCGCGGAACCTACAGCTCCACGAGCGTTCCGTCAACGCGGGCGTCCAAACGGAGCAGGGCCTCCGCATTTCAAGTGATCGAATTTAGGAGGCTCTCCCGGATGGTCGGGTTGAAAGCCGCGCGGCGGCCTGTCTGCGCAAGGTTGCCGTTGAAGCTCGGCAGCTTCCGCACCGCGTTC
>JBQTKE010000070.1:0-1775 GCA_052386435.1 Myxococcaceae bacterium | reverse complement strand
TTGGTTTCCGGCACCACTTTCGACAGCGCGCCAGTCACATCGGAGACAATGTCCAGGCTGGTGAGAGCACCCGCGGCCAACTTTCCGGCGAGGGCACCTGACAGAGAATTCGCCAAGTCATCCTTGGTGAAGCCAGCGCCTTTGAGGTCAATGTCGCCGGTGAGTCGGCCGGTGAGGAACTCCTTCGGCGCGCGGCCGCGCAAGGCAGCGGCGACGTCGACGTTGTCCACCTTGAGCTTGGCGTCGAAGGGCATCTTGTCCGGCCCGAGCTTGAGCGTCGTCCCGTCCGCAATCAGCCGGCCCCCGAAGATGCCGGTGGAGAGCTTCTCCAACTTCAACTCGTCGTTGACCATGTGCAGCACCAGCACGACATCGTTCATCAGCATCTTGCCGTAGGTCAGCGCGGCGACCCGCAGCGTGACGTCGCCCTTCATGCCATTGAACCGGTTGGGGTCCGCAGGGGGCCCCGCTTTTTCCGCCTTTCCCCCTGACGCCTTCGTGTCCTCGAGGAGCAGGGCGTCCGCATCGATTCGCGCGGACTGAGCATCGACAGTGAAAGCCAGAGCGTCTTTCGGCCCCATGTCGACAGCGACCTTGCCTTGGACTTTCTGATCAAGAAGGACGATGGCCAACGGCTGGAGCGTGACTTTTGTCGAAGCGTCGGTCGAGGTGTACCGCCCCTTCCCATTGAGCGTGAAGGGCTGCCCCGGCCCCTTGTTCACCTGTCCTCCCGGCCGAAGATCCAGGCCAGCGAGATTCGCGTCGAAAGAGAAGTCGAGCGCGCGCTCGGCGGCGCCCGCCAGATCCGCGTGAAGTTTCAGCGGCGTGCCTGCGGCTTTCGAGAGTTGTTCCGGGAGGGAGAGCCTTGCGCCTGAGAGATCCACATCGAGCGCAATCCGAGCATTCGCTTCAGAGCCGGAACCACGCAAGCTCGCCGCGACCACGCCGCCCAGCTTGCCTCCGAGGTGAGAGCGGAGCGGCGGATAGTACTTCGCCAGCTCATCGACATCGAACGGGTGCAGCGTTACCTCCAACCCGTTGGCGGTGGGTTTGCCGGTGAGCAGCCCGCGAACCTCGCCCTGGCCATCCACCCGTGCCGGCCCCGCTTCAAGCGAGAGCTTCGCCAACTTCGCGGTTCCCTCAGGAACAGACGCCGAAACATCGGTGTCGATCTTCACATCGAAAGACCGTCCCCCTTCAGACGCCTCGAAGAGCAGGCCCAGCGCGGCCACGGTGCCCTTGAGGGTGGTCGGTCCGGAACCGTCTGGCACCGCGCCTCCCAACTCGACCTTCCAATCGGCGTCGAGCGTTCCCTTGCGCAGGCCGAACGACTTGCCCAAGAACGGCCCCAGCGGACCGAGATCCACCTTCTGCGCTTTGAGCGTGAGTGACGTGGGGACAGCGCTGAGCTCCGCGGTGAGCGGGGAGGTGCGGACGGTGAGGAAGAAATTGTCCTTTTCGGCGAGCACCGCCGCATTCATGTCGATGAAGACGGTCTGACCGACGCGGAGGTCTTTCACCTCCACATCCAAGTCCGAAACCGCGAGCTTCTTCGTTCCCTCAATCAGCGCGAACTTTGCGCCTACCAGCGCTGCTCGGTGCACTTGGAGACCCGAGAGATCCGTTGACGCCTTCGGTTCGTCGGCCGTGCGGTGAGGAGGAATGAACCGGGAAACTGCGAAAGAGGTCGAGTGGAAAGCGGGCACCCGGGACCTCCGAAGCGAGTACCCGAGGTGCGAAAGGGCGAGCCCGGAGGGACAGAAGGGTCGCTGCGA
>JBQTKE010000069.1:0-2048 GCA_052386435.1 Myxococcaceae bacterium | reverse complement strand
GCAGCGACCCTTCTGTCCCTCCGGGCTCGCCCTTTCGCACCTCGGGTACTCGCTTCGGAGGTCCCGGGTGCCCGCTTTCCACTCGACCTCTTTCGCAGTTTCCCGGTTCATTCCTCCTCACCGCGGCGAATGCCTGCCGTTTCGGGTGTCGCTCGTCGACGTTTACGGTGCGCCCGCGTTGGCGCCCTACAGCGTGAAGCTTCAGCTGACCTCCACCGTTTCGGGTGCATTCTTCGCGGACGCCGCCTGCACACAGGGCGTGGTGCCTCCGATCGACCCGGGCAGCGCGACCCGCGATGTCTACTTCCGGGCCGACGCACCTGGACCGGCGAGCTTCCTTGCGGCTCATGTTGATTTCCTCGCCGGCGCGCCCTTCAGCGTCCAGATCCTCGCCGGCGACGCTGTCGATTCGGGAGTCGTCGATTCGGGAGCCGTCGCTCAGCCGCCGCTCAACCCCGGCCCACTCCTGCTTGGGGTGGGATGCGGTTGCTCCACCAGCGTCGCGGCCCACTGGCTCGTGCTGTTCGCATGGCTCCCAACGGGGCTCCGTCTCAGGCCAGCTCGCGCGACATCTCAGCCGGGTGGCCAACGGTGATGAACCCTGCGCTGACGCAGGTTCGTGTGGGTCACCTGTCAGTTCCTGAGGTTCGACACCCTGGGCGAACAGCGCGCCGAGTCCGCTACAACTGCGCTTTGCAGCGGCAGCCCGAGGCGAAATACAACATGCGTCGCCCGTGCAAGGCAGGGCCGGACCTCGCAGTTCAAGGAGTCGTCAATGAAGAGCTTCAGTAGCGTTGTGCTTGCCGTGATGGGAATGACGCTTGCCGCGTGTGGTGGTGGCGCGAAGTTGGGAGGCGGCAAGGAAGGCGCGGCCCAAGCGCTGAATGGAGCGGCGCGACCGTATCAGTCCGGAACGGGAGCTCAGTCGAGCCCGCTCACGAGTGGAGCCTTCACCTTTGGCACCACCACGGAGGTGACGGGTCGCCACGGTGGCACTGCGAAGGTGACCGTGGACGTTGGCGTCGCGCAGACCGGCATCAGTCAGTCCATGACCGTGGTCTACAGCGGCTTCAATGACGACGGAAAGAACCGATACGACGGTACGCTGACGGTCTCAAACAAGGTCGCGGGCACGACTGGCTCGCTCACCACCGAATCTGTCGTCGCGGGCAAGCTGACTATCTCTGGTGAGATCTCCGACTTCATCGACGTGAACGTGACCCAAAAGGTGAGCCTCACGAGCGGCGGGAGCGGTTCTACGGCAGCTGCTGTCTCCGTGACCATGGACGGGACCGTCACCACCTCCACGGAGACGTACACCTACGCGAATGAGGCCTTTAGCTTCGACGTGAATGCATCCCTCCCGGCGCAAGTGCCCTCGAAGCCCTAACCAAGCCTCTGCGTACCGAGAGGCGGCGGGGTACGGACTTTTGAAGGGCGCGGAGCTGATGGGCGCGCCCTTCTACTCGTCACGTTCGAGGACGCGCCCGCCTCTTTTATAAAGACTAAAGCGCACTCAAGCTCTCGTGACACTGAACAGGGGCGTGGGTGTTCGCGTGCGTTCGCTCCAGACACGACGGAACGGCGTTCGCTCAGCAACACGCGGAACCAGAGCCGAGCGCTCATGCGTTTACGGTGGAGTCAATTTACAAATTTATCCCCGCTTAACGCACCGCTTCCTTTTTGGGAATGCCGACCTTACTCTCTCGCGAAACGCTTCAAGAGTCGGCGTTTACAACTTGTCACCGCCTCGGGAGACAGGCCGCTTGAACACCGCTGAGCTTCAGGTCGTGGGTGCGTCGTTGCCGGAGTCGTCGAAGGTTCTGACGCCGCAGGCGCTGGCGTTTCTCTCCGAGCTCTTCAGTCGTTTCGAAGGGCGTCGGGAGGAGCTGCTCGCGGCGAGGAAAGTCCGTCAGCAGGCGCTGGATCGCGGCGAGCCCCTTCGTTTCCTCTCAGAGACGAAGTCAATTCGCGACGCGGAGTGGAAGGTCGCGAGCATTCCCGCAGATCTTCAGGATCGCCGCGTGGAGATAACGGGGCCTGTTGAT
>JBQTKE010000068.1:0-8810 GCA_052386435.1 Myxococcaceae bacterium | reverse complement strand
TCGACCGTGGAAGTACTCGACGTCCGCATAAAGACCAGCCCACTCGTAGACCGGCGCGGACAAACCAAAGCCCGGCACCAGCAAGCGCGGCTGAACGCGGGGGGCGGGCTCCTCGACCGTCGGCGTGGTCTGCTCGGTGGGCTCCGTCGGAGGACAATCCGGGTCGGAAGCGGGTGGCGGCGGCAGGGGCGCGGCGGTGGGCGACTGCGAGCTGAACCCTCCCAATCCATTCGCGAACCGGGCCATCGCGTAGACACTTAGGAACCCCAGCGGCGCGGTGATGCGCAGCGACGCTTGAATGCTGTTTCCCAAGACCAGAGGCGACCGCGCATCTGGGGCAAAAGGAACCAAGGTTCGGCGGTAACCCACGTCCGCGGTCCAGAGGGTGGGTCCCAATTGGTATCGCCCGAAGATGCCCGCGTCCCACTGCGTGCCGCCGCCCACGCGCACGCCGAGCTGCACGGGGCCCAGCGTGTGCGAAGCCGTGCCGGAGATGCCGTAGGCCCAGCCGCTCGGATCCGCGAGCGGGTATTGCGTCGCGCGCGCCCCCGCCAACGTCACCGAAAAGCGGCTGATGGCGAACGTGCCCCCCAGACCGACCGCTTGAGCCTGTCCGCGCGCGGCCGCCTCGACTCGGAGGTCACCGGCTCCTGCCAGGACCAGTCCAATGCCGATGAGGAGCGCCGAGGTCACCGACTCGCGACCTTGCCGGCAGGTGCCTTCAAGCCAGACTCGAGAATCGCGCGCACTTCTGTCGCGAAGTCACCGTCGGGCTCGCTCTTCAGGTACTGGCTGTACTCGGTCTGCGCCAGGGCGAGGTCTCCACTCAGCTGCGCGAGCACGCCCGACAACAGATGCGCCACGGCGTGATGCGGGTTCTTCCTCAGCGCCTTCTTCAAATTCACCTGTGCCAGCTTCTGATTGCCGGCCTCGGCCGCGTCGATCGCGGTGCGAACGAACCGGTTTGCTAGGCCGTTCTGCTTCAGGTGCTTCGCGAACTTTCGAAAATCCGTGCCGTCGCCGGATGCTTCCGGGGGCGGCGCTTCTGCTTGAGCTGCCTGGGGCGCCTTGCGAGCAGCACGCCTGCTGGGCGCGGGGGCTTGGGGAGTCTCGGGCTCAGCGGCCGGATACGCGGGCTGAACCGCCGGCACCTCGGCAGCCGCGGGCGCTTCAGGGGCGAGCTTCTCCGCGACAGGCGCCGCCGGGGTGTGAGCAACAGCTTCCGTGGTCTCCGCGACGGCGGGCTCCACGCTCGGCGACTGAATTCGTCCGGCAACGAACCCAAACGTTCCTGCGGAGACAACGAGGGCAGCAGTCAGAATCGTGCGACGCATACGCATGAGACTGAGCAACCCCCATGCCCTCTTAAACCGGCGATAACCGTGAGGTATTCAAGATCAGTACCGGGGTCACCGTTACCCGGAAGGTCGAACCGCACTCCCCCGCGCACTTCTCCCACCAGGTTTTCTGCGACTTCTTCAGGGCGCACATCAACCCGTGGCCTCGGTTGACGCCTGACACGCTCGCCAGGCTCCTCATCGCTCAAGCCGCGTCGAACGCCTGCTTCAAGTCCTCGATCAGATCCTGCGCGTCCTCAATCCCCACCGAGAGCCGGATAAAGCCGTCCGTGATTCCCAGTTTCTCGCGGTTCTCTTTGGGAACCGAAGCATGGGTCATTATCGCCGGGTGCTCGATGAGCGACTCCACCCCACCCAGCGATTCCGCGCAGGCGAAGATCTTCACCATCTTGAGGAACTTTCGCGCCGACTCCAGTCCCGCCTTGAGCTCGAAGGTCATCATCCCGCTGAAGCCTTTCATCTGCTTCCGCGCCAGCTCGTGTTGCGGATGTGACTTGAGCCCCGGGTAATTCACCTTCGCGACCTTGGGCTGTGACGACAGCCACTCCGCCAGCTTGAACGCGTTCTGCTCATGTCGCTGCATTCGCACGTGCAGCGTCTTCACGCCGCGCAGGACGAGGAAGCTGTCCATCGGCCCAGGGACGCCGCCCACCGCGTTCTGCAGGAAGTAGATGCGGTCAGCGAGATCCTTATCCGAGGTGCAGATGAAGCCGCCCACACAGTCGCTGTGACCGTTGATGTACTTGGTGGTCGAGTGCACCACCACGTCGATCCCCAGCTCCAACGGTCGTTGGAAGTATGGCGTCATGAACGTGTTGTCGCAGACTGAGATCAGCCCGCGCTTCTTCGCGATCTCCGAGATGCGCGCGAGATCGATCAGCTTGAGCATGGGGTTGGTCGGCGTCTCCACCCAGACCAGCTTCGTCTTCGGCGTGATCGCGCTCTCCAGGTTCGCGGGGTGGGTCAGGTCGACGAACGAGAACGTCAGCCCCTTGCGCTTGAACACCTTGTCGAAGATCCGGAACGTGCCGCCATAGATATCGTCAGAGCAGACCACGTGATCGCCCGCGTCGAGCAGGTGCATCACCGTGTCCGCCGCCGCGCAGCCAGACGCGAACGCCGCGCCGTACTTCGCGCCTTCCAGCGCCGCCAGACACGCCTCGAGCGCATTGCGCGTGGGGTTCTTGGTGCGGCTGTATTCGTAGCCCTTGTGCTCGCCCGGCCCGTCCTGCACGTAGGTCGAGGTGAAGTACACCGGGGTCATGATCGCGCCGGTGGTGGGGTCCGGCGACTGGCCTGCGTGGATGGCGAGCGTGTCGAATTTCATGCCACTTCCCTAATCCGTCCGCGAGAGCAGCGCAATCGAGCGTCGATTTCGCATTTGGGACAACGGAAGGTATGCATCGCGCCGCAATGACCGACGCCGGGATGTTCGCGAACCGCTTGAGAAAGAATGCCCGCCACCTGAAAAAGTGGGCGGCGCGGCAGAAGCTGACCGCGTTTCGACTCTACGATCGCGACATCCCTGACTACCCCTTCGTCGTGGATTGGTACTCCGGCCTCGTTCACGTTCTGGAATACCCGCGGCGCAAATCGGTGCGCGAAGGAACGCTGGAGACGCAGCGCGCCGAAGTGTTGGAGGCCGTGAAAACGGCGCTCGAGACGAAGCCCGAAGACATCTTCATCTCGACCCATTTGCCCAAAGCGTGGCGCGACGCGCAGTACCAAGCCACCGGTCAGAGCGGGAAGACGCAGATCGTAGAGGAGAACGGGCTGAAGTTCGAGGTGCGGCTGGGCGCGTACCTGGACAGCGGCCTGTTCATGGATCACCGCGAGACGCGAAAGCGGGTGCGTGAGGAAGCGCGAGGGCACCGGTTCTTGAACCTCTTCGCGTACACCGGCTCGTTCTCAGTCTACGCGGCGGCGGGTGGCGCGAAGACCACGACGGTGGATCTCTCCGGCACCTACTTGGACTGGGCGCGGCGCAACTTCGCGCTGAACACTCTTTCGGCCGCTTCGCACACCTTCGTCCAAGCCGATGTCTTGCAGTGGCTGGCGCAGGAGAAGGGAACCTACGACCTGATCGTCCTCGACCCACCCTCGCACTCCGCGTCCAAGCGGATGGAGAGGACCTTCGACGTGCAGCGTGACCAGCGGCGCCTCATCGCAAACACGGTGAGCCGCTTGGCGTCCGGTGGAATTCTGTATTTCTCAACCAATTACCTCGGCTTTCAGCTCGCCCCGCAAACGTTCCCTGACGGAGATCTGGTGGAGCTCACGCCCATGTCACTTCCGGAAGACTTCCGTCAGAGGGACATCCACCGGTGCTGGCGCTTCACCTGGTAGGGTCCGCGGCCCGATGAGACCCGAGCGATCACACCCCAGACAGAAACCCCGCCGTCCTCCTGAACGGGTCGCGCCCGATCGCACGTCGCCGAAGCTGGGCCCCAACGATGTGCCAGAGGTCTCCATCGTCCGCCGCGGGGTGGAGCGTTGGCAGCGCGGCAGCCCGTGGATCTACCGCGCGGATCTCAACGGCGATCCCGGCCTTCAGAGCGCCGCCGTGGTTCGGGTGACCGACAACCGCGGCTGGTTCTTGGGCCAGGCCTTCTATTCGAAGCACTCCAAGATCGCCCTGCGTTTCCTGAGCTACGACGATGTCGTCGTCGACGAAGCGTTCTTCCGTGCTCGGCTTCAGGCCGCGGATGCGCTGCGCAAGACCGCGCTCCCCGGTGAGAGCTCCTACCGCGTGGTGCACGGCGAAGCGGATCTGCTGCCGGGCTTGGTGGTCGATCGCTACAGCGACTACCTCTCCGTGCAGTTCCTGACCGGCTCGATGGATGAACGCAAGGAGCTGATCGCGGATCTCTTGCTGGAGCATTTCCAGCCACGCGGGATCGTCAACCGTTCGGACGTGAGCGTGCGCGCGCTGGAGGGGCTGACGCCGGAGAAAGGCATCTTGCGCGGCAGCGTTCCGGAAATGGTGCCGTACAACGAAGGCTTGGTGGTGCTGCGCGCGGATCTGCTCTCCGGACAGAAGACGGGGAGCTTCCTAGATCAGCGCGAGAACCACGTGATGAGCGCCCAATACGCGAGGGGCGAGGCGCTGGATTGTTTCAGCTATGTGGGCGGCTTCGCGCTTCAGTTGGCGACGCGTGCGCAGCAGGTCACCGCGGTGGAGATCTCCGAGGCAGCGTCGGCACAGATCAAGATCAACGCCGAGGCGAACCGGATCTCCAACCTGGATGTGGTGACCGCGAACGCGTTCGACTACCTGCGCGACACCCTGGATGAGGGAAAGCGCTTCGACACCATCGTGTTGGATCCGCCCTCGTTCGCGAAGAACAAGGATGCCGTCGACTCCGCGCTGCGTGGGTACAAAGAGATCAACCTGCGCGCAATGCAGCTGTTGCGTCCGGGCGGGCACCTGATCAGCGCCAGCTGCACGTACCACATTGATGAGGAGCAATTCGAGACGATGCTCGAGTCGGCGGCCGCGGACTCCAAGCGACGCGTGCAGATCATTGAGAAGCGCGGCGCCGGCAAAGACCACCCCGTGCTGCTCGGGCTGCGGGAGACCCGCTACCTCAAGTGCTACGTGCTGAGGGTGTACTGATGGATTTCCGCCGCGACCGCGCGGACCACGAGACCCTCGTGGTGTTGCGACAAGCGGACGCGGCGTACAAACCCTACGCCTGCCCGGCGACAGCAGAGTGCTGCCAGCTCGCGCAACGCCAGCGTGAGCCCTGGCTCTGGCCCACCGAGTGGCGGATCCTCTTCAAGCACGTCGGCGGCGAGCTTCCTCCCGAGCGCGCAGACGGTGGGTGTCCGTTCCTCGATTCGAGCGGACTGCGCTGCCGCGTTTACGAAGCCCGGCCCTTTGGCTGCCGCACCTTCTTCTGTGATCGGCGAACCGGCCCCAAGCGTGAGCCCGTCGAACAAGTCATCGCGCTCTCGAAACGACTCGAGCGCGTCGCGCAGAGTGTTGACCCTGACTGCGCCGGACCGCGCCCGCTTCGCGAGTGGATCCAGGAAGCGCGGGCGCTGATCGAAGCCACCCGGCGGCTTGACTGAAAAATCAATCGCTGTTTTGACTTGCGCGCCTTCCTAAAGGAGGAACCATGGCGCGCTGGCTGCTGGTCCTTTTTCTCGTCGTCTCGTGTGCGCCCCAACCTGCGGCGTCAGTCCCAGAGCCTCAGGTCATCCACCCGCTCTTCGCTCCCGCGAACGGAGAGCTGCCGCGCCCCAATGACCTGGGCATCCGTCCGCTCTATGCGCTCGCCGAAGCGGAGCTGTGGGACTCATTCAAGGGCTTCTCAGTCACTTCGACGACGCGAGTCCGGTTCAGCGGAGCGCTGGATCCCGCGTCGCTCAACGCGCAGACCACGCTCGCGTTCGACATCACTGAGACGACCACGCCCCTGCCTATCACCCAGACGTACTCCGGCTGCGACAACTCTCTGACCCTCGCCTCGCCCACGCTCTTGGCACGTGGCCACACGTACCTGTTCGCACTGGTCCGAGGCATTCGCGGGGCCAACGGCGAGGACGTGACGCCGTCTGATGACTTCGCGTCGGTACTCGAGGCGCAACACGCTTCGCTTCTCCCTGCCGCGTTCGATCCGAAGCAGAAGCTGGAGCCGGTGCGTCAGAAGCTGGAGCCTTCCTTCGAACGCCTGGAAGCGCAAGGCGTGCGTCGGCGGGATCTCCTCGTCGTCTGGACGCTGACCACCCGCGAGGATGGCGAGGCTTGGTTCGATGCGCGCGCCGAGCGGTTGCCCTTCCCCAACGATCTGCTTCGCGATCCGGCCACTGGCCGAGTGGTGCTTCCTCCCCGCGCCGAAGACACGCCCGAAGAACGCGAGCTCAAGTCGGGCGTCGGAAAGCTCGACGGCTTCTCACCGACCGGACCGATCAGCGTCGAGTTCACGCTTCCGCTGAGCTCGACCACCGCGGTGGCGGGAAAGTCGGTGCGTCTGTTCCGCCGCGACACGCTGGAAGAGCTCACTGAGCTGAGCGTTCAGCTCTCCCCGGACGGGCTCAAGCTCACTGTTCAACCGCGGCTCCCGCTCCGCCCCGGCACGCCCTACTCGCTGGTCCTCTCGAACCTTCGCGATACGCGTGGTCCGGTTGCGGCGATGCCGTTGGCCACGTTGCTGCGGCTTCGCAACTCGGTCGCAGAAAACATCTCCCTTGCGTGTGGAGAGACCGCGAAGCAACTTGAAGTGGAGCGCAAGGCGCTGGAGCCAGTGCTCGACTATCTCGAGCTGCCTGGCGCAAATCGGATCACGCGCGATCAGGTCAACACGGTCTTCAGTTTCAGCACGCAGAACATCTTCAAACGCATCCAAGAACTCCGCGCGGCGCCTTATCAAGCCAACCTCCCGCTCACGGTCACCGACATCGTCAGCAAAACGCCTTTAGAGATGGGCGTCATCCTCAGCGGTCCATGCTTCCAGCTCCCGCCGTCTCGAGTGAAGACCATCGTGCGCGGCAACCTCACCACGATCAACTTCTTGGATCCCCTCACTCGCGCGTTTCGCGAAGACGACAGCGGCACGCCCGAACAGATCCCGTTCATGATGACGGTCCCGGAAGTCACGGCCGGCAAGCCGATGCCGATCGCCGTGTTCGGGCATGGCCTGACTTCCGAGCGCCGTTACCTGCTCTTCATGGCAGAGCGACTCGCACGCCAAGGCATCGCGACGGTCGGGATCGATTTTCCGTACCACGGCGAGCGCTCCATCTGCCTGGGCAACAACCACTGCGCGAACGGCGGCGTCTGCCAACCCAACGGCACCTGCCTCCTCAATGGCCAGCGTGGGCCGCTGGCGCGCACTCTGGACTTCATCCCAGGAATCGGAGGGAGCCCTTCGTCGTCGGGCGCGGCGTTCATCGATCTGGGCAATATCCTAGCGACGCGCGATCACTTTCGGCAGGCGTTCGTGGACCTCTCCGCGCTCACCCGCCTGCTCAGTCAGATGGATTGGTCCCCGGTCATAGGAACGCGGCTCGACACGCAGCAGCTGCGCTACGTCGGGATCAGCCTCGGCAGCATTCTCGGAACAGGCGCGGCGGCGATGGATCCGTCGTACTCGCGAATGTTGCTGAGCGTGGGTGGCGCGGGGCTCATCGACCTGATGCGCGAGTCGAACGCGTTCGCTGACACTTTCCGCGCAGCGCTCGCGGTGCGCGGGATCGTCGAAGGTAGCCCCGATTACGCGGAACGCTACGCCACCTTCGCCAACTCCGCGTCGTGGGTGATCGCGGAAGTGGATCCTCTCAACCTGGGGCGCTACGCGGTGCGCGAGTTGATGCCTTGGGAAGATCCGATCTCCGGCGAGAAAGTGACGCCTTCGGCGAAGAAGCTGCGGCTGCAGATGGCTCGCATCGACACCGTCATCCCCAACTCAGCGACGTTGCGATTGCGCACGGCCACGGGCGTGAACCCCGACATCGACTTCACGACGTACGTCGCAGGCTCACACATCATGCTCAGCGATCCTATCGAGCCGGAGTTCTGCCCCACGCAGAGCGAGATGGGCGACTTCCTCGCGCCAGGTCAGAACTGACATCTTCGACGCGACGTACCCAGTCCGCGGGTGTCTGGGCGCTTGGCATTTCGCCGACTTCGCCCTGGCCCGCTTCTCGCTAAACCACCGAACGTTGCACCACGGGCGACGCGGAGGACCCCGGCTTCGCGTCGCCCAAATCTTTTTCTCCTCCATCACGCTTCGGCCAGAAGCTTCGCCACGGCGGCGCGCACTTCGTCGGTGAGGGCCTGCAGCTCATCCGGCGTTCGCCCGAGGGTGGGGATGGGCTTGCCAATTCGCGCGACGACGCGTTGTTCTCCCTGAACCATCCGTCCGCCCTTGGGCAGGATGTCCTTCGTTCCCGCGACGGCGAATGGCAGCAGCGGCACCTGCGCCATCCGGGCGAGCAGCGCTGCGCCCTTCTTGAACGGTCGCAGGATCCCGTCGTCGCTCCGGGTACCTTCGGCGAAGAAGACGATGCTCACCCGGTTGCGCACTTCGTCCGCTGCTTGTCGCAGGGTTTCGCGATCTTTATCGCCGCCGGTGCGCTCGACCTTGAGGTTCCCAGTCAGCCGCAGCGCTGGTCCGAAGATGGGAATCTTGTAGAGCTCCGACTTGGCGACGAAGCGCAGGTGGCGTTCGACCAACGACAAGATGACCAGCGCGTCGAAGTGCGACTGATGATTCGCGACGAGAATGAACTGTCCTTCCGCGGGAACGTTCTCCACTCCCGCCGCGTCCACCCTCACGTCCGCGGAGGCCAAGATGGTCCGCGCGTAGAAACGGATCAGCTTGTCGGCGTCCTTCGGGTTTCGAAGAGAGAGCAGAGAAGCCATCGGCGCCAAGGTCGCGGTGAGCCCAGCCACCGCTCCATACGTCAGCGCGCTCGTCAGGTATTTGTTCTTCACACGAACTCGTG
>JBQTKE010000067.1:0-4757 GCA_052386435.1 Myxococcaceae bacterium | reverse complement strand
GAGAGCCCCAGGTCCTTGAGGATCTGCGCCCCCACGCCGAATTCACGAAGTCGCGTCTGGTCGCGCTGGCCGGGGATGACCTCTTCGTTCGAGATGTGAGTGCACGAAAGCTTGTCTCGAGCCGCCTGGCTCTTCTGCAGGTAAATGATGACCCCGCGTCCCTCGTCGGCGATGTGCTTGAACGCCTGGTTCAGCTGCTCGCCGCAATCGCAGGCCGCGCTCCCCAACAGATCTCCGACCAGACATCCCCGGTGCACGCGGGTGAGCACGGGCGTCTTCTCGTCGAGCTGACCCTTCACGAGCGCGACGTGCACTTGAAAATCGACGTCGCTCGCGTAGGCGAAGGCTTGGAACTCGCCGAAGCCGGGACGCTCCAGTTTCGTTGAGCCCACCCGCTTCACCAGCCGCTCATGCTCCAGCCGGTAGCGAATGATGTCCGCGACGGAGCAGAGGGTGAGGCTGTGCTTGCGCGCGAACTTCACGAGCTGCGGCCGGCGCGCCATGGTGCCGTCCAAGTTCAGCACCTCGCAGATGACCGCCGCGGGGAAGAGTCCCGCCATCCGCGCGAGATCCACGGAACCTTCGGTCTGTCCCGTGCGGACGAGCACGCCGCCCTCGCGTGCTCGCAGGGGAAAGATGTGACCGGGTCGAGTGAGATCCGCCGGCTTCGCGTTGGGGGCCACTGCAGCCAGCACGGTGCGTGCGCGATCCGCCGCGGAGATCCCGGTGGTCACGCCACGCGCGGCCTCGATCGAGACCGTGAAAGCCGTCTGATACGGCGAGGTGTTGTCCTGCACCATCAGCGGCAGGTTCAGCTGACGCAGCCGCGCTTCGGTGAGTGACAGGCAGATCAACCCGCGCGCGTGCGTGGCCATGAAGTTGATGGCGGCCGGCGTGGTTTTCGTCGCGGCGATGACGAGATCGCCTTCGTTCTCTCGGTCCTCGTCGTCGGTGAGGATGACCATCTTGCCCTTGCGAATGTCCGCCAAGGCCTGCTGTACGAGCGCGATGCTGCTGCTGTTGGAGTGCCGCGACGCCATGTCCTTATTCCGCCTTCGATCCATCCAATGGGCTGCCCAATCCTGCCGCGCGCAGCGTCTGTTCCGACAAGCCCGCGCCGCCCACGTGCCGCTGGCCGTAAAGGCGCGCCACGTATTTTCCAATCAAGTCCGCTTCCAAGTTGAGCTTGGCGCCCACCGTCTTCTGCGCCAGCGTCGTTCGCTGCTGCGTCTCTGGGATCAACATCACCGTGAAACGATCCGCTTCGACGGAGACGAGCGTCAGGCTCACTCCGTCCAAAGTGACGCTGCCCTTCTCGAGGAAGAAAGGAGAAAGGCTCGCCGGCAACGACACCGTCAGCACCAACGAGCCGCCGTCCATCTTTCGCGCCAGCAGCTCGCCCACGGCATCCACATGGCCCGAGACGAGATGGCCACCGAGTCGATCCGACAACCGCAGCGCGCGCTCCAAGTTCACCGGCGCGCCTGGCTTCTTCTCACCGAGCGTGGTGCGTCGCAGAGTCTCCGGCGCGGCTTGGACGAGGAACGAATCCTCTTCCATCTTCACGACCGTCAGGCAGGCGCCGTCGACCGCGATGGATTCACCCAAGGCGAAGTCCTTGGTACCCAGCGCGGTGCGAATCCAAAAATCGGTGGTCCCGCCGCTCTGGATCTTCTCGAGGGAACCGACGTCCTGAATGAGCCCGGTAAACACGCGGCGGGCTTATAGCGGAAAGCCTGACGCGGTGCAGGACTGGTTCAAACGCGAAGGCGTGCACACCTTGCATCCCGTCGATTTCAAACCCTTTGGAGGAAGACCCAAATGCGCTCCTACTGCTTCATTGCCGTTGCCGCTCTCTCCGGCGTGGCCTGTTCTCACTCGCGCTCGAACGCTCCGGCCCGTCCCGTGGCGGCGGCGGGCACGCCCGAGCTTCGCCAAGACCACCGCGCGTCACGCGACGACTGGCGAGATGAACAGCGGCTGCGCCAAGTGCTCAACCGTTTCGACCACGCGCGTGAACGCGGAGGTCAACCAGGACCAGCGCGAGCGGATCGAAGACCGTCGCTAATCCTTCGAGGGCAGATGTCCCTCGACGATGTCCACCAATGAGGTCGCGGCGAGATCCTCTTTCTTCTTCTCCCGCACCTCTTGGATTTCTTCCCAGCGGATCCATCCCTTGGATGCGGCGTGGCGGGCAGCAGAGACCGAGTCATCCACGACGAGGAGCTCGGTGCCCAACGCCATCATCTGCACCCCAATCTCAGCCAGCTGCTCTGCGCGCTCCGTGCCTTTGGAAACGTTGCGGATGTACACGCCCGCAATTCGCCCTGGATGTTCCCGCACCGCAGTCAGGTAGTGCTGAGCGTCTTGCTGTCCGCTGTCTCCAATCAGAATGAAACGCAGCGAAGGGAAGCCCTCCATCACACTGCGGATGTGATTGAGCTTGTGCCCGTGCCCTCCACCCGGCGCGAAGCCGTGTCGACTCAGTCCCCAATCGCGAAGCAACAGCACGCCGCGAGGAACGTCGTGGATGTCGAAGAACTCTTCCAGGTGCTCGAAGAGATTCCACGGACTGCTGGAGACGTAGAAGATGGGGTTGTTCGCACTGCCTGACTTGCCATCGCGGAGCGCCGCGTAGAACGCGGTCACTCCCTCGAACGGCAACCGCGTCCGCGCCTCTGTGAGGAAGAGCGCCTTGGCTCGCTTGAGCAGGTTGGTAACGCCCGTGACAATCACGGTGTCATCAATGTCGCTGATGATCCCCATGTCCGCCTGAGGGGAGACCACCAAGACCCCAGCATCCGCGCCCTCGCCGGGAACGCCCTCAATCTCCAGACGCACCTTGTGCCATCCGCCCTCGAGGCCGGGAGGCGGTGTGACCCACGCGTCGACGAACCCTTCTTCGTCGGAAGTGATCAGCTCACTGTGCCCGCCCCACTTCACCCGCACCGAGACGAACGGGATGGGCCGCGTCGCGTAGCGCTTGTACGAGGAGACCACGGTGTCCCAGAGCGACGTACGCTCTCCGCGCTCGGGCGCGAAGCGGTTCTCCAACACCCGTGCCTTCACCAACGCGCGCCGCGGGGTGCCGTAGCCGCGAAACGGAACCACCCGCAACGGAGGTGCTCGGTTCCACGATGCGAGCGTCTTCCGACGAAACAAGGTCCACCGAAGACGCGACGCATGGGCAGCGCGGATCAGGGGGGACGGCATGCCGTTCTTCTAGCCGATTCGAACGCGCCGCGGTGCCCAACGGCTCGACAGCAAAGCACGCTGAAACGAAGGAAGACTTAGGGCGTCTGCCTCGGGGTTTCTCTACATTCGTTGCCGACTTGGCAACGTTCCGCGGAGCGCCAGTAGATCCAAAAACTGTTGAAGCGCTTCGCCATTGTCGGGGCCATACAGTAATTATTGGCCCGAGCGCAGCTTCGGCTGGATCAAGCCTGCCGCCCCTCCTTGGCTACGCCCAGGATCAGAAAGTCGACCACCTTCGATCTGCTAATTTCCGCATGGCCCCAGTATTGGCGTTCTGCTTCAACAGTTTCGGGCGAGGGTTCAAACCAGCGGGCAGCCGCTTTGGAGAACCGGTTCGTCTGGCTTCGACGCACGCGCGACGCCAACTACGGCTCTTTCGGGGGAGGCGCGTAGCTCAAGCGAGAGAGCGCGAGCGAGACCGTTCGTCCCAGCACGTGGCGCATGCCCTCGTCCTCTCGCGGCGCCTTCAGCTCCTGGGCGACTCGCACCGGTGCGACGAGAATGGCGCTGATGGGATCGCTGGGCCCGTGGGTGACGCCTTCGGAGACGCACTGTTCAACCAATGGCCCCATCGGAGCGAATGTGTCTTTGCGCGACGTCCAGCGGTAGCGCAGGCTGGCGCAGCTTTGGCGAACGTCTGCCTTGTGCTCGGCATCAAGCTTCGTCACGACGAGCTCAATGCTGCGGGGTGCGTCCGGGAATCGATTCGAACGCGATCGTGGGCGCTTCCATGGCAGCGGTGTATTTCACCTCCGGCCGTTGGAAGAATGCACAACCAGAGCGGGCAACGGTCGCGAAGAAGAGGCGGGAATTCACCATGCGAAGGTTCCTCGCAGAAGAACGTCCTCCCCCACCAATTCGGTGCTGAGGGTTGCAACCTTCAGGGCTCGCTGCATCTGTCGAACCCCTTGAGACCCGGTCCAAGTGAGCCCTTCGTCCCCTAGAATCTTCGGCGCGACGAACAGCCAGAGCTCGTTGGCGAGCTTCTGTTTGAGAAACGCGCCGTGGACCTGAGCGCCGCCTTCCACCAGGACGTGCAGCAGCCCTTCCGCGGCCAGCTTCTTCAGCAACGGTTTGAGCGCGACACCTTCCTTCGCCGCTGGGAACGTCCAAATGGTGACGCCCTTTTTCTCAAGCGCTTTTCGCTTTGCCGCAGGTGCACTTTTCGTCGTCGCCACCACGGTGCCCCGCCGCCACAGTTTGCGCGAGACAGGCAGGCTCAACTTGGAATCGAGCACCACTGCAACCGCGTCTCTGAGCAGGGTGCGCTGAGGCTCGTCCTCGCGCACGGTACCCGTTCCAACGCTGGGCGTGAGCTGCGGAGCGGGCGCCGCGCCAACGAGGCGCGTCGTGAGTTGTGGATTGTCCTCACGCACCGTGCCTGCGCCAACGAGAATGGCGTCGACGTGATCCCGCAGCCGGTGCACGCGCTGCCGAGCGAGCTCTCCGGTGATCCAACGTGAATCACCGGAAGACGTGGCCAACTTGCCGTCCAGGGTGAC